>NZ_RZOM01000702.1:0-3302 GCF_003999175.1 Mesorhizobium sp. M7A.F.Ca.ET.027.03.2.1
CCGGTGCGCACCTGCTCGATCGTGTCCTTTTCTTCGCCGAGCTGCGCGGAATGATAGAGCTCGACCGCATAGCGGCCGGCCGTACGCTCCTTTACAAGCTCGCCGAAATATTTGACTGCCTCGACCGTCGGATAGCCGTCCGGGTGGGTGTCGGACGAGCGCAGAACCGTCTGGGCGCTTGCCGTTCCGGCCATCAGTGCGGCGGCGAGTAGCGCAGCTCCCGTCAGTCTTGAAAAATGCAACATGGTTTCCTCCCTTTGCATTGCGGGCGAGTTGCCCCCTTCAGAGCCGATACGCCTTTTTCGCCAGCGTATAGGTCAGTTCCCGCGCCAGCTCATGCGCCTCGTCCTCGCGCAGCCGATGCTCGGCGACGAGACGCGCCAGGAACGCGCAGTCGACTCGCCGCGCCACATCGTGACGCGCCGGGATCGATGGAAAGGCACGGGTGTCGTCGTTGAAACCGACGGTGTTGTAGAAGCCGGCCGTCTCGGTGGTCATCTCGCGGAAGCGCCGCATGCCTTCCGGGCTGTCGTGGAACCACCATGCCGGCCCGAGCTTCAGCGCCGGGTAGACACCGGCCAGCGGCGCCAGCTCGCGCGCATAACTGGTCTCGTCGAGCGTGAACAGGATGACGGTGAGGTCGCGCTCCAGCCCGACGCAGTCGAGCAGCGGCTTCAGCGCCGTCACATAGTCGGTCCTGGTCGGGATATCGAAACCCTTGTCGCGGCCGAATTTCTGGAAGATCGCGGGCGAATGATTGCGCCAGGAGCCGGGATGGATCTGCAGGACCAGTCCATCGTCGAGGCTCATCTTGGCCATCTCGGTCAGCATCTGGGCGCGGAACAGTTTTCGCTCGCGCTCATCGTCGGAACCGCGGCGAATCCGATTGAACAGCTCTTGCGCCGCCGCATCCGAAAGATTGGCGGTCTCGGCCGTCGGATGGCCATGATCCGACGAAGTCGCGCCGAAGCTCTTGAAGAAGGCACGCCGCTGGCGATGCGCATCGAGATAGCCGGCCCAATTGCCGGTGTCGCAGCCGGTGATCTCGCCGAGCCGGTCGAGATTGGTTGAAAACCCTTCGAAATCGGGATCGACGACAGCATCCGGCCGATAAGCGGTGACCACACGGCCCTGCCAGCCGCTGTCGCGGATCATCTGGTGCCATTTGAGATCGTCGAGCGCGCCTTCCGTGGTCGCGATGACCTCGATGTTGAAACGCTCGAACAGCGCGCGCGGGCGAAAATTCTCCCACTGCAGCAGCGTCGCGATGGTGTCGTAGTGGCGGTCGGCGGTCGCCGCGGTCAGCGGTTCGTCGATGCCGAACAGATCGGCAAGCACATGATCGAACCACAGCCGGGTCGGCGTGCCCCGAAACAGATGATAATGCTCGGCAAAAAGCCGCCAGATCGCCCTGCCGTCGGTCTCGACCGGCGCGCCGTCGAGCGTCGCCACGCCGAGATCCTCGAGGCGGACGCCTTGGCTGAACAGCATGCGGAAGATGTAGTGATCCGGGACGATGAGCAGTTGCGCTGGATCCGGGAATGGCTCGTTCAGCGCATACCAGCGCGGATCGGTGTGGCCATGCGGGCTGACAAGGGGCAGGTCCTTGATCCCGGCATAGAGATCACGGGCAACCGAGCGCGAATGCGCCTCGGCGGGAAACAGCAAATCCGCATGGGTCAGTGCCACGGTCATCCTCCCAAGGCCACTATCGGTAGGGGCGGCAAGAAATAATGTCAACATACAAAAATGCGATTGTTGTATGATGACTTTTCGACCCATTGTGTGGCAGGAAATCGAATGTTACGCCGCTTTGCCGATCCCTGCCGAGGCCACTCATGTCATCCGACCAGACCAGTCGCACCACGACGACCGAACGCCTTTCCACGAAGACCGTGCGCGCACTGCCTGCCTCGATCGCGACACCTGCGTATGATCGCAGCCGCGTCGTCCCGGGCATTGTGCACCTTGGTGTCGGCGCCTTCCACCGCGCCCATCAGGCAGCCTATGTCGACGGTTGCCTGGCGGCAGGCGAGGCGGATTGGGGCATAACAGGCGTTTCGCTGCGCAGCACCGACACGCGCGACGCTCTCACGCCGCAGGACGGGCTCTACACGCTGGCGATCAGAAGCAGTGGAACCGAAAAGCTTCAGGTCATCGGCTCGATCGGCGCGATGCTGGTGGCGCCCGAAGACCCCAGCGCTGTGCTGGCCACGCTGACCGATCCGCGCACCCGCATCGTCACGCTGACGATCACCGAAAAAGCCTATCTGAGGGCGGCAGGCGGCGGATTGGACGCCGCCCATCCCGATATCGTCCATGATCTGGCCAATCCCCGGATGCCGAAGACAGCGCATGGTTTCCTGACCGAGGCGCTTGCCCTGCGACGCGCCGCCGGCACGCCGCCCTTCACTGTCCTGTGTTGCGACAATTTGCCGGCCAACGGCGCCACGCTGCACCGGCTGTTGGTCGAATTCGCCCAGTTGCGAGATGCCGGGCTCGCCCAATCGAGTGATGTCGGAATTGCCGACCACATCGCACACCAGGTCGCGTTTCCCTCCAGCATGGTCGATCGCATCGTGCCTGCAACCACCGACGCCGATCGGGCGCGGATCGCTGAAGAACTCGGCGTCGAGGATGCCTGGCCCGTGGTGACCGAGCCGTTTTGTCAGTGGGTGGTCGAAGATAAGTTCCCGACTGGCCGGCCCGCGTGGGAACAATTCGGCGTCACCATGGTTCGCGACGTCGGCCCGTTCGAGGACATGAAGCTCAGGCTGCTCAACGGCTCGCATTCGGCCATCGCCTATCTTGGCCTGCTCAGCGGTCATGCCACCGTCGACCGCGCCTTCGCCGACCCGGCGATCCGCCAATTCGTCGATGCCTTGTGGGCCGAAGCCATCCCGACCCTGCCCGAGGATGCCGGATTGGACACGAGCGCCTATATTGCGGAGCTCGCGGAGCGTTTTTCCAACACTGCACTTGCCCATCGCACGGCGCAGATCGCCAATGACGGCAGCCAGAAACTGCCGCAGCGCATCATCGCTTCCGCCATCGAATGCCTGGAAGCCGGTACCGAACTGGTCCATCTGACCCTGGTGGTGGCTGCCTGGATCGCCGCCTGCGCCGCGCGAGGGAAAACCTTGCCGGAGGGCCATTTCACCGATCCGCTCGACGCGGCGTTGACGGAACTTTTGAGTGAGCAACTGCCGGCCAACGAAACCGTGACCGCGGTGTTCGACCTGGCCGGCTTCGCTGGGGATCACGCCGAACGCCAGACGTTGATCGAACTTGTGGCTGTGCAT
>NZ_RZOM01000703.1:0-3301 GCF_003999175.1 Mesorhizobium sp. M7A.F.Ca.ET.027.03.2.1
CTGTTCGTCACCGTGCGGCGCATCTTCAAGGGCAGGGCGGCCAAACCAGATACGGGCGAGACGCCGGTGACGGCCAACCAGCAATAAGGAAAACTTCACATGACAGGTTTGGAACGTGGCTCGGTGGCCGCGAGGCGGCTTCTTGCGCCTATGATTACCGCTGTCCTGCTCGCTGGATGCGTCGTCGGTCCGGATTATCAGACGCCCATATTGGCGATGCCTGCAAGCTGGAGCGGCCAGAAGCCGACAAAGCCTGCCCAGCCGGCGCAACTTTCGAAATGGTGGCAGCGGCTGCGCGATCCCGAGATGAACACGCTTGTCGAGGAAGCGGTTGCCGGCAATCTCGATGTCGCCACCGCCAAGGCAAAAATCCGCGAGGCGCGCGCCAGCTACCGCCAGAGTGCCGGCACGTTGCTGCCGTCGGTCGACGGCTCCGGCTCGGCCACCCGCAACGAGTCAGCCGAGACCACATCAGGCTCTGACGCCACCTACAGCGAGTACCAGGCCGGCTTCGATGCAAGCTGGGAACTCGACCTGTTCGGCGCCAACCGCAGAGGCGTCGAGGCCGCGCGCTACGGGCTGGACGCCTCGCAGGAGGAACTGCGCTCGACGCTTCTTACCCTGGTCGGCGATGTCGCTTCCTATTATACCCAGGCGCGCGGCTACCAGGCCCGCATCGCGCTCGCCCGGCGCTCGGCCGCGTCGCAAAGGCAGACCGCCGAACTTACCCGCACCATGGCGCAGGCGGGCACGGCGACCGCCGCCGATGTCGCCAAGGCGATGGGGCAGGCAGCGAGCACCGAAGCCGCGGTGCCGACGCTGGAGGCAAGCTATGCCCAGGCCGTGCATCGTCTCGCCGTGCTGGCCGGCCGGCCGCCTGCCTCGCTCAGCGAGCGGCTGAAGCGGGTCGCCCCGATCCCTGCACCACGCCTGCCGATGCCCACCGGAATTCCCGCCGACCTCTTGCTTTCGCGACCCGATTTGCGCATGGCGGAACGCCAATATGCGCAATACACCGCCAAGATCGGCCAGGCAGAGGCCGCCCGCTATCCCTCGGTCAGCCTGACGGGAGACATCAGCACGGCGGCGCTGAAGCTTGGCGATCTCGGCAAGAATTCGTCGATCGGCTGGTCGTTCGGGCCGACGCTCAGCGTGCCGGTGTTCAATGCCGGTCAATTGCAGGCGGCCGTCGAGGTCGCCAAGGCGCAGCGCGATCAATATTTCATCGCATACCGGTCTTCGGTGCTGACGGCGCTCGAGGATGTCGAGAACGCGCTGGTGCTGTTGTCGCAGGAGCGCATCCGGATCGCCAAGCTCGCCTCTTCGGCGAAATCCTATGGCGATGCGGCGCGGCTCGAAGGCACGCTCTACAAGGCCGGCGAGACAAGCCTGCTCGATGTGCTCGACGCCCAGCGCTCGCTCTACTCGGCCGAGGACTCGCTGCTGCAAAGCCGCGTCCTGCTGGCGACCAACTACATCGCCCTCAACAAGGCGCTCGGTGGCGGCTGGGATGGCACGGTGGACAGTGCCAAGCCTGAGATCGTCGACGTCAAGACCGCGCCAAGGCTGGCGTCGAAGCCGGCCTCGTGAGCGGTTCCCAGAGCTCGGTCAAGTATTCCGAGGCGGCTACGCAGATTTCGAGATTGTGCGAACACACCGCTCGTGAGGGCGTGTGAAATGCCGCCTCGTGCTTTGGCGATGGCGGGGTGATCGCATCGCTGTTATTGATGGTGACCACACAGCACAGGCGCCGCAGATGACATCCGATACACAGAAGGCCGAAGCGGTCGGGCAGTTGCTCGAAACGCCGGACCTTGCCAGCGCGCTCGAAAGCGAACAGTTCAAGAAATTCCTCGACCAGGTACCGATCGCCATTGCCGTTTCGGACCTGGGTTCGAAGGAGCGTGTCGTCTATGCCAATCCGGAATTCGAGAAACTGTCCGGCCTCAAGGCGGCGACGCTCGCCCGGCAACACTGGGCGGCGCTTTCCGGCACCGGCCTGCACAAGCAGAAGGACCGGCCGCTGTTTGAGGCCGTGGTCGAGGACACCGATTTCATCGGCACGTTCCGGCTGGAGCGGACAGACGGCCAGCCGGCGATCGTCGACGTCTATTCCAACGTCATCGAGGACGACAATGGCAAGGCCTGCTTCCGGCTGGTGGCGCTGGTCGACGTCTCGGCCCATGGCGAAACGGAGGATCCGCGATCGATCGATGAGCGCATCCGCGAAAAGGACACGCTGCTGCGCGAATTGCAGCATCGGGTGAAGAACAATCTGCAGATGATCACCGCACTGATCCGGATGGAGACGCGCAACGCGGCCGAACCGGATCAGAAGCGTTTCGAGAGGCTGGCAGGTCGCGTCGATGCGCTGGCAATCCTCTACCAGACGCTGTCGGGGGACGATGAAAAGGATGAGGTCGATCTTGGTGTCTATCTCAGCCAGATCGCGTCGGCGGTGATGAACTCGCATGCGGTCGAGGGCATCCGCCTCGACATGAAGGTCGACACCTATCCGGTGTCGATCAATGTCGCCATGCCGACCGGGCTGGTGGTGAACGAACTTTTGACCAATGCGCTCAAGCATGCCTTCCAAGGGCGAGACGGCGGCACGATCACGCTGCACAGCATCGTCGACGGTGATGGCTGCCGCATCGTGATCGCCGATGACGGCATCGGCCTGCCGGACGGCGAGACCTGGCCCAAGAGCGGCAAGCTCGGCGCGCTGATCGCCCGCTCGCTGACCGAGAATGCCAAGGCGCAGTTCGACGTGAAGTCGAGCGCCGGCGAGGGCACTCAGGTGATCATCGTGTTCAAGCGCTCGGCTGCCACCGCCTGAAGCGTATCGTTGTCGTCGCGCTCTCGCATCTACAGGATCATCTCCAGCTATTCCTTGTGCACTGCGGCAATGAACGCTTCGCGGGCTGGGAGGCTCATGGCGTGCCAACAGTCCGTGCCCCAGCAGCCAGTCCGCCGCTGCCTCACGACAGGTTGGCCGGTTCGCCCTATCTCCATGCCGCCGGTCGGGTTTGGACCCGGCGGCATGGAGGATGGGATCACGTGACATCGACGCCGATTGCCAGTCGCGAAGCGGCGCCCTTGCCGGTCGCGGCACTGATGGGCGCCATGGTGTCGATCCAGATCGGCGCCACCTTCGCCAAGGGCCTGTTCCCGCAGATCGGCGCGCAAGGGACGACGACGCTGCGGCTGGTCATCGGTGCGCTGATGCTGATCGCGGTGCTGCGGCCCTGGCAGATGCGGCCCTCGCGTGCCACTCTGCCGTGGCTGGTCGCCTATGGGG
>NZ_RZOM01000704.1:0-3291 GCF_003999175.1 Mesorhizobium sp. M7A.F.Ca.ET.027.03.2.1
GATCTGCTTGATGTCGATGGAAACCGGCAGCGTCGTCGTACCCCCGCTCGGCGCTGGCTGCGTGCTGGTCACCGGCAATCGCGCCAGTTCGATACGCTCGGCAGCGATACGGTCGGCGCTGAAGTTTTTCGACAGCAGCGCCAGCGGCGACCAGTCGACGGCCACCTTGCGCGCCACCAGCCAGGCGCCCTCGCGGTCCTCCAGCACGACATGGTCGACGCTGAGCGCCCCGGACCAGATGCCGTCTATGCCGCTGACCGTGATCTTGCGGTCATCGTTCGAAGCCAGCCGCGAAATGATGCCGGCGAGATTGTCGCGGCCGCGCTCGGTCTTGGTCAGCACCACCAGCGCGCCGATCGCTCCCGCAACCACGATCAGCAGCGTGTAAAGGACAATGCGGAGGATGCGCCAGACTGTTTTCATCGCTCAGAATGCCTGCCCGATGCCGGCATAGATGCCGAAACGCGGGTCGCCCGGATCGCGGTTGAGCGGCACGGCGGCATCGATGCGCAGTGGCCCGAACGGCGTGACATAGCGCAGGCCGACGCCGGCGCCGACCTTGACATCGGAGAAATCGGGAGCCGATTTGGTCGATACGGTGCCGGCGTCGACGAACGGCACGATGCCGATCGTATCGGTGATGGCGATGCGCATCTCGACCGAGGTTTCGAAGAAGGAGAGGCCGCCGATCGGCTGGCCGGTGAAGTCCTTGGGTCCGATGCCCTGATAGGCATAGCCGCGCACCGAACCGCCGCCCCCGGAATAAAAGCGCCGGTCGGCTGGCACATGTTCGAGGCTGGTGCCGACGATCGAACCGATGGCGACACGTTCGGCCAGCACGAATTTCGAAGCCGAGTCCAGCGACTGATAGGCCGACCCTTCGCCCCTCAGCTTCAGGAACGCCGCACCGCTCAAAATGTCGTAGCTGGGCTCGGCATAGGCCAGCACCCGGAAGCCGCTTGTCGGGTTCAGCCGGTTGTCCCGGTTGTCATAGACATATTGCAGCGGGATGCTGGCGATCAGGTATTTGTGCTTGCCGAAAGCGTCGTGGATGCGGGAATAGTCGAGCGCCACCTCGGCGGAAACCGTCTGCTTCTTGGTCAGCTCGTAGGACAGCCCGGTGCTGCCCTTGACCGAGAAATGGTCATAGGCGTCAGGATGTTCGAGTACCGTCTTGACGCCGGCGAAGAACTTCGATGCCGGCCCGATCACGCCCGGCTTTTCGAACATGATGCCGGCATTGTAGTTGAGCTCGCCGAGATCATTGCTGCCGATGCCACTGATCTTGCCGTCGATGCGCAGCTTCTCGGCCCGGCCGAACAAATTTCGGTGGCCCCAATAACCTTCCAGGCCCAGCCCCTCGGTGTTGGAGAAGGTGCCGCCGACGCCGAAATAGCGTGGCTTGCGCTCGCTGACCTGGACGCCGATCGGAATGTTGCCGTCGGCATCGAGCGTGTCGGCTTCCTTGAACGTCACACTGTTGAAGACCTCGAGCGCCAGCAGCCGGTCGCGCGCGTCATCGATCTCTTGCGGCGAGTACTGCCGGCCGCGCTTGAGGCCGGTCATGTATTCGGTGAAGTCGCGGTCGACCTTTTCGGTGCCTTCCACCGTTGTGTCGCCATAGCCGGCGACCGGCCCAGCGGCGACCGTCAGCGTCACGTCCAGCGTCGAAGTAGCGTGGTCGGCGACGATCTGCCGGTCCGTCACCTCTGCCAGCGGCCTGCCTTGCTCCTTCAGCGTCCGCACGATCAGCGCCTCGGCCTTGAGCACAGCGCCGGATCCCGCATCGCCGCCTGATATCAAGCCGTAATCGGCGCTCATCAGCCCTGCCGCGTCGCCCTCAAGGTGGATATTGCCCAAGGTGAATTTCGGCCCGCTGGCAATGTCGATGACCACGGGAACCGGCTGCGGCCCCTTGAATTCGGCATCCGGCGGCAAATCGTCGAGCGGCTTGCCGTCGATGGTGACGGTGACGACGCCTTCGTAGCGGGCATCGGCATAGAGCGCGGCGACAAGCTGTTCGCGGTCGCTGCGCGCCTTGGCCATCAGTCCGAGCGAACCGGAAACCGGACGCTCCTCGTCACTCTTCAGCGCAGAGGCATTTTCGAGCTTCTTGACCAGATCCTTGTCGGCGTCGGGGGCGGAAATGGTCACGGCGTAACGCAGGGGATCGACGATATCGGCATCCTCGTCGCTGGACGACCCCCACAGCTTGATGCCGAAAAGCTCGAAAGCGGCCGCCGGCCGCGATTCGGCGACGAGCACGGTCGAGCACATCATGGCCAACAGCAGGGCGCGCGGAAGCGCACGCCCTGGCGCGCGACCTCCTGACATCTGCTCTTCATGCGCCGGCATTAAGACAACCTAGTTTACAAAACTAAAATTGGAATGAAGTTCTGAAGCGCTCGTAAAGGGGCCACAATCCAATTGTCTGAAATAGGGCGGGCTTGGAATTCACACCTTTTGCGTCGCCGCAAGAAAGCGTGATCCCCTGTCCTATGGAGGTACTACCGGTGATCGGCCGGAAAGGAAACCGTTGGCAGGCGGAACCCTGCCGCGTCCTTGTGTTGACAAGCCTGACTGAAGCTTGATCATGCCCGGACGTCAGCTGTGTCTGGAGGGGTGTTATGGCAATGCGCGCGGCTCGTGGTCTGTCTATCCTGATTCTTCTGTTTCTCGCCTGGGCCAATGTCCTGGCCTGGAGCAGCGCCGCGCAAGCGGCCGAGGCCCGGCGGATCGCGACAACGGACAATTCCGATTATTTCGGCTTTGATCTCAGGTCCGACCAGAATGTGACAATCGACCAGTGCAAGACGACATGCCTGGGAGACCCGGCCTGCCGCGCCTTCACTTACAACAAAAAAGCCAAATGGTGCTTCCTCAAATCCGACTACAACCAGCTGAAAACCTTCAACGGCGCGGTCGCGGGCAAGGTCGTCAACATCGATGGCGATCCTGATATCGGCGCGCCGCCGGAACTCGCTTTCTTCCCCAACTGGATGGCCGATCAGGCCCAGCAATACCGCAACAAGCTGCTCGGCCCGGCCTATGACAAGCCGACCGAAGGCATGGCTGCCTTGCTGAACGCCGCCGAACAGGCCGTGCTGACCGGGGATCACCGCTCCGCCATGCTGAAATACGAGGCCGCGGTCTCGGTGCTGCCCGATGATGGCCAGCTCTGGCTTAACCTGGCGCGTGAAACGCTGGCCGTGCAGCCTGCCGCAAGCACCTCCGAAGCCTCCACTTTGCCGGCGAACAGCACGTCGGCCGCTTTCAATGCCTATAAATTGC
>NZ_RZOM01000705.1:0-3290 GCF_003999175.1 Mesorhizobium sp. M7A.F.Ca.ET.027.03.2.1
ATGTTGGAGGGTTTTACCGGCTTTTCCTCGAGGCCCTCGGTGAAGATGGCATCGTTGATCAGGGGCGCCGTGTGCTTCGCCGCCTCGTCGACATCGGTGACATGCGGCAAAAGCTCGTATTCAATCTCGATGAGCTTCAGCGCCTGCCTGGCGGTGCGGGCGTCGATCGCGGCGACCGCGGCCACCGCGTGGCCGTCATAGAGCGCTTTCGTGCGCGCCATGCAATTGTCGAGGACGTCGTACATGGCGGCATCGCCATCGGTGAGGTCGGGCAGGTCGGCCGCGGTGATCACCGCCTTGACGCCGGCGAGCTTCTCCGCCTTGGACGTGTCGATCTTGACGATCCTGGCGTGGGCGTGCGGGCTTCTGAGAACACGCCCAACCAACTGGCCGGCCATGTTGAAGTCGGCGCCATAGCGCGCGCGGCCCGTCACCTTGTCGATGCCGTCGGGACGGATCGGACGCGTGCCGACGGAGGTGAATTTACGTCCGGAAAAACGTGGATCGAAATTCATCTCAGGCTCCCTTCATCACGATGGCCGCGTCCTGGACGGCGCGCACGATCTTGTCGTAGCCGGTGCAGCGGCAGAGGTTCCCGGCAAGGCCGAAGCGGATTTCCTCCTCGGTCGGGTCGGGGTTCTTGGCCAAAAGGTCCTTGGCCGCGATCAGGAAGCCCGGCGTGCAGATGCCGCATTGCAGCGCCGCATGCTCGAGGAATTTCTGCTGCAGCGGGTGCAGCGTATCGCCATGGGCCATGCCCTCGATGGTCTCGACGCGACGGCCCTCAGCTTCGGCGCCGAGCACCAGGCATGAGCACACCAGCCGGTCGTCGAGGATGATCGAGCAGGCGCCGCAGTCGCCGGTGCCGCAGCCTTCCTTGGCGCCCGTCAGCCCCAGCCGATCGCGCAGGACGTCCAGCAGCGTCTCGTCCGGCTGGCAAAGATACTCGACAGCGTCGCCGTTGATTGTCGTTGAAACTGCTATACCGGCCATCATTTGCCTCCTGCACGTGCATAGGCTGATGTGGCGGCCCGCTGGGCCAGCACACCCGCAACTTTTCGTCTGAATTCGATGGTGCCGCGCTTGTCGTCGATGGGACGGCATGCCCCCGCGCAAACCTTAGCGAGCCGCTCCAGCGTCGCCTCGTCCAGCCTGGAGCCGATGAGCACCTCCGCCGCCTCTTCGACCAGAAGCACCGTCGCCGCCACGGCGCCCAGCGCTACGCGGGCCGATTTGACGACACCGTGCTCGTCGAGCGTCAGGTTCACCCCGGCGCTGACCACCGCGATGTCCATCTCGGTGCGCGGAATGAAACGCAGATAGGCATCGCCAGACCGCGGCTCGCGCTTGTCGAGCAGGATCGCTTCGATGATCTCGCCTTTGGCCAGCGACGTCTTGCCCGGCGCCGTCGGCACGCTCTGCACGGGAATCGTGCGCCGGCCCGCCGGCCCGACGACCACTGCCTTGGCGCCGGCGGCAACCAGCGCCGGCACGCTGTCGGCGGCCGGCGAGGCGTTGCAGAGATTGCCCACGATGGTGCAGCGTCCCTGCACCTGCTTCGAGCCGATCAGCTTGGCCGCCTCGACGACGCCAGGCCATGCCTTCTTGAGGGCGGTGTTCTCCCCCAGGACGGCGCAGGGAACCGCAGCGCCGATGCTGAAGCCTTCAGCCGTTTCCCGGATCTCGCTCAAGCCATCGATCGCCTTGATGTCGACGATCAGCTCTGGTTCGGCAAAGCCGCCCTTCATCCTGACCAGGAGGTCGCTGCCTCCTGCGAGGATGGCGGCCGTACCAGCCGACCCGGCCAACTGGCCAACGGCATCTTCTATTGAAAGCGGACGTATGTAGCGCATCGTCTCCCCTTGGTCATCGCGATTTCAGCGACCGTTATAAACAGTCTCCTCATAATGGCTATCCGGTTCCGCATCTGCGGCGATTAGGCCAGGCGCCGCAATATCCGGTCCAACAGACCGAATGTGGCGCGCTGAATGGCAGCAACCGGCTTTGGGATGATTTTCGTGAAACTTCGGTTATGGATCAAGTGCGCTCATTCGCTTTTGTCCGCTTTTGGACCGGAACGGCCTCAGCCCGTGATGCGCTTTCCCGGGAAACTGTTCACATTTTTCCTGGAATTGCCCTAGAGATCGGCCTCGGCGAAGATGCGCGAGGCCCAGTCGAGGAAGACGCGCAGGCGTGGCGAGAGCTGACGGTTCTGCGGGTAGAGCGCCGACAGCGGTGTCGGCGATGGCGGATAGTCGGCCAGCACCTCGACGAGCGTCCTATCCGCCAGATCCTTTTCGAAGCGATAGCGCGGCGCCTGGATGAGGCCGAGGCCAAGCCGCGCCAGATCGGCGGCGGTGTCGGAATTGTTGGCGGCGACGCGGCCTGGCAGCCGCACCTCACGGATACTGCCGGCGACGGTGAATTCGAACGGAAGGGTCTCGCCGGTGCGCGACGAAACAAAGCCCACCGCCTGGTGACCGTCGAGCGCATCGGGGGAGACGGGCGTGCCGTGGCGCTCGAGATAGGCAGGGCTGGCGCAGGTGATCTCGCGGATGACAGCCAGCCGCCGCATGATCATGCCGCTGTCGGGCGGCTCGCCGACGCGGATCACACAGTCGACGCCTTCACGCACGAGATCGACCAGCCGGTCGCTTTGGCCGATCTGCAGGTCGATCCTGACATAGCGGGCGAGGAACTCCGGCAGGCGCGGCAACAGAAATGTGCGGGTGAGCAGGGTGCTGGCGTCGATGCGCAGCAGGCCGAAAGGCTCCGCATTGCGGAAGGCGGCCTCGGCATCCTCGATCTCGGCCAGGATCGACAGACAGCGCCGATAGTAGGCTTCGCCGTCCTGGGTGGCGTTCACCTGCCGCGTCGTTCGTTCCAGCAGCCGCGCGCCGAGATGCTCTTCCAGTCGTCGGATCGCTTCCGTTGCAGTAGAACGCGGCAGGCCGAGATCGGCCGCGGCAGCGGTGAAGCTGCGCCGCTCCAGAACGCGAACGAAGAGCCGCATCGTGTCCAGTCGATCCATGGCTTTTGTTCGCAATTTCCGAATAGTGATGTCAATAGGCAGCCGATTATCCGGGAAGTGGCCCGGCCTATATCCGTGTCACCAACACACGGAGAGACTTCCATGACATCCAATCAAACAAGTACGGGTGGCCAAACCAGAACCGCGATCGTGACCGGCGCCTCCAAAGGCATCGGCGCCGCCATCGCACGACGGCTCGCCCGCGACGGCGTTGCTGTCGTCATCAATTATGCACGGGGCCGCGCCGAGGCCGAAGAAC
>NZ_RZOM01000706.1:0-3287 GCF_003999175.1 Mesorhizobium sp. M7A.F.Ca.ET.027.03.2.1
GGCGCAGGCCGTCGAAGTAGACGATGATGATGATCAGCGCGCCGGTGATGATGCGCTGCCAGAACGAGTTGACGTTGAGCAGGTTGGCGCCGTTGTTGATGGTGGCCAGGATGAAGGCGCCGAGCAGCGGCCCATGCACGGAGCCGACCGCGCCGAACAGCGAGGTGCCGCCGATGACGGAAGACGCGATCGCCTGCAACTCCCAGCCCTCGGCCTGCGTCGGGTTGCCGATGCCGATGCGGGCGGCCAGCAGCACGCCGACAAAGGCGGCGCACAGGCCCGACAGCGTGTAGGCCATGTAGATGGTGCGCTGGACATTGACGCCGGACAGACGCGAAGCCTCGGCGTTGGAGCCGACCGAAAACAGGTATCGGCCCCAGCGGCTGTGGTGCAGGAAGATATAGGCTGGAATGCCGACCAGGATCACCATCCAGAACAGGTTGGGGATGCCGATGAAGGAATTGCGCGAGAAGGCGGTGAAGGTGTCGCTGTTGATGTTGATCGAATTGCCGTTGGTCATCAAAAGGCCGATGCCGCGCAGCGAGGTCAGCGTTGCCAGCGTGATGATGAAGGGTGGCAGGCCCATCTTGACGATGCCGAAGCCGTGGAACATGCCGATGGCGACGCCGACCAGCAGCGTCACCAGAATGGCGAGCCAGATGGGGAAGCCGGCATTGATCATCATGGCCACGACCACCGTGGCGAAACCGACCACGGCGCCGACCGACAGGTCGATGCCGCCGGTGATGATGACGAAGGTCTGGCCGACCGCCATGATGGCGATCATCGAGCCCTGGCGCAAGAGATTGGCCATGTTGTTGGCGGAGGCGAAGCTCGTCGTCGCCACGGAGAGAAGAATCCAGAGCAGAACCAGCAGCGCCAAAAGCGTCAGCCCAAACAGGACGTTGTAGTTGCGCTTCGGTTTTTCGACGGCGATCGCCTCGGTGCTCATATCTGTCCTCCCAGCTTTTCTTGTTTCTCGGCGAGCGCCTGAGTGAGAATATCCTCGTGGCTGGCGGCGTGAAAACCGTGCGTCGCCACCAGTTTGCCGCGCCGGAACACATGCAGCGTGTCGGCGAGTTCATAGACTTCCGGCAGATAGGACGAGATCAGGATGATGCCGGCGCCCTTTGACAAAAGTGCGCTGAACAGGCGGTAGATCTCGGCCTTGGTGCCGACATCGACGCCGACCGTCGGTTCGTCGAAGATGAACAGCTTGGCGCCGTGCGCCAGCCATTTGCCGATGACGATCTTCTGCTGGTTGCCGCCCGACAGGCTGGATGCCAGCGCGCCGCGCGTCGGTGTCTTGATGCGCAGATCGGCGATCTGGCGATCGGCTTGCGTCTTCTCCTGCGTGCTCGAAATCAGCAGATTGTTCGAGATACGCTTGTAGATCGGCAGGTTGAGGTTGAAGCCGACCGGCAGGTTGAGGCAGAGGCCCTGGTCGCGGCGGCTTTCCGGCGCCAGCGCCATGCCGAGCTTGATCGCGTCATGCTCGGAATTGACCTGCACCTCCTTGCCTTCCCAGAGGATATGGCCGGCGGATTTGCGGTGGCGGCCGTAAAGCGTGGTGACGAACTCGCTGCGTCCGGCGCCGATCAGGCCATAGAGTCCGACGATCTCGCCGGCGCGGACCGTCATCGAGACATTTTCGAAGCCCTTGCCGGACAGGTTCCTCGCCTCGATGAGGGCGGCGCCCGGCGTGAAATGCTCCTTGTGGTAGACCTGCTCGATCGAGCGGTTGATCATCATCTTGACCAGTTCGGCATCGTTGGTCTCGGCGATGTTGCGGGTGCCGACCAGCGTGCCGTCGCGCAGCACGGAAACACGGTCGGCGAGCTCGAACACTTCCTCCATGCGGTGGCTGATGTAGATGATCGTCACGCCTTCGCCCTTCAGCCGGCGGATCAAGGTGAAGAGCTGGTCGGCCTCCTTGCGGGTGAGGTAGGCGGTCGGCTCGTCGAAGATCAGGAATTTGGTGCCGCGCACGGTGGCGCGGGCCGCAGCAATCAGCTGCTGCTGGCCGATGGTCAGGTCCCCAAGCGTGACATGCGCCGGCAGGTCGAAGCCGAGGTCGTCGATGATCGTCTGCGCCTGCCTGACCATGGCGCGCTGCTGCAGGATGCCGAAACGCGAATTCTCCTCGCCGAGGAACATGTTGGCGGCGACCGTCAGGTGACGGCACAGCACGACTTCCTGGTGCACGGCATTGATGCCGAGCGCCATCGCCTCGTGCGGCGTCGCCAGGGCGGCCGGTTGGCCCTCCCAGGCGATCTCTCCGGAGGTGCGCGGCATGACGCCGGTCAGAAGCTTGATGAGCGTGGATTTGCCCGCGCCGTTCTCGCCGACGATGGCGTGGATCTCACCGGACTTGAAGGCGAGGTCGACCGGCTTCAGCGCGTGGGTGCCGGGATAGCGCTTCTCCAGCCCGCGCAATTCGAGGATGGTCCGCCCCGGTTCCAGCACAGGGGCCGGATGCAGTTCCTGCGCCGTCGATGTCATGACAATCCTCCCAGATTGGCCTCACGATTGGCACGCGGCGAGACAAGGATATGTCTCGAAAACAGCCTAGCCTACGCTTATGGATTGCCAAGCCGTTTGTGCGGCAGCTTGTCTCCGGGGCGAGGTGCCCCGGAGACCATTGCGGATGCGACGGCTCAGAGCTTCGGATTGAGCAGCGCGTCGATCTTGGGGTCTTTCATGTTGTCCTTGGTCACCAGATTGGCGCCGGTGTCGACATTGGCTTCGACCTTCTCGCCCTTGGAGGCGGCGAGTGCGGTCTTGATGCCGTCATAGCCCATCCGGTACGGATCCTGGACGACGAGGGCGGAAATGACGCCGTCGTTGAGGAACTTGATCAGCTTCTCGTCGCTGTCGAAACCGACCAGCGCCAGCTTGCCGCCAAGGCTGTTTTCCGCGACAGCCTGGCCGACGCCCTGCGCCATGATCAGGTTGGAAGCGAAGATGCCCTTGAGGTTCGGGTTGGCGGTGATCAGGTCGGTGGCGATGTTGAGGCCGGTGGTGGCCTGGCCGTCGGCATATTTATCGGCGACCAGCTTGAGGCCCGGATATTTGGCGGCCAGCTGTTCGGTGAAGCCCTGCTTGCGCTGTTCGAGCGAGCCGGCGCCCGGTGCGTTGGTGATCAGGGCGACGTCGCCCTCGATCTTGCCGCCGTTGGCGGCGCCGATGGCGGCTGCGAGGCCGTCGGCAGCGACGCGGCCGCCCTGGACGTTGTCGGTGGTCAGGAACGAGGTGAACGCCTTGGAGTCGGCGCCGGAGTCGATGCC
>NZ_RZOM01000707.1:0-3283 GCF_003999175.1 Mesorhizobium sp. M7A.F.Ca.ET.027.03.2.1
CCACTGGGGATAGCGGCCGGTGAGATGCATGGCCCATTCGGCGCCCCCTGCCCTGGTCTTGCCGAGCTGGTTGCCGGCCATGAACAGGCGCTCGCGGTTCTGGGCGCCCGCTGCGTGAAACTCGGCCTGGCGTTGATACGGTCTATAGGCCGCCAGTTGATTGGTCCGGCGCCGTCTGTCCAGTTCGGCCATCAGCGCCAGATATTCCGTCTTCACGGACATCGCCGGGCTCTTCGAGGAACGGCTTGACGACGGCCTCGAGGGCGCGGATGCGGCTGCGGATTTCGTCATCGCTCAGGCCGTCCATTTGGTTGATCGTGGCATCGAAATCCTTGGGCAGCACCGACAGCACGATCTTCAGATACTGGTCCGGCTTGTCGGCCCGCACCTCGGCAATGACGCCGGCGCCATGTGTGCGGAAATCGGCCCGCACGGCGGCCAGGAAATCGTCGCCCAGTGTTTTCTTGGCGCGCTTGCGGCGCGGCTTCTGCGTCGCGGGCGGTTTGGCGGCGGGCCTGCGTCTCGCCGGCTTGCGGCGTGTCGGCCTGGTTGCGGTTTTATCGGTCATGGACCTGGCCACCCACGGCGTTGGCAGCGGGAATGCCGGGCTTCGGCATCGATCCGGCCCGGCTGGCCGGTTTCTTTGAACGAGCGGATTTCTTCCTGGTCCGCTTCTTGGCTCCCTGGACGCGCTTAGGCCTTGCCGCACCGGCAGGCTTCGCACCCTGGGCAGGCTTTGCCGTCTGTGCCTTGAGCCGCGCCATGACGAGACCGACAAGGGGTCCGGCAATGCCGGCCTGCGGAAAACAAAAGTCGCCGGCCGCATCCCGCACCATGCCGATCTTTACGCCGGGTGCGACCTGCTCGACACGCCCCAGGCGTGGCTGCGGCGCAGTGCCTTCGAATCCGCCGATGGCGCTGACGATTTCCTGGCCGTCAGCATCGGTGATGATCGTGGCATAGCGGGTCATGAATCACACTCCTGAATCAGCGCGCGTTGCGGAGACAACCCATTGATGGGAAGCTGGCTGTTCGAGGGAGGACAGCCATGAGCAACGTCACCACGCATTACGGCAGCGACGGCATCGTCGAGCGCATATTGGCCGCGATTCCCGATGCGAAATCCGATAAAATCAGCGCCGCGCAGCTTTATCCGTTCGACCAGCTTCACGGCCGCGAGCTCATCGCCACGCGAGACCATGGAGCGCGTCTTGCCCCCTCCCCCACCGACCGGATTCTTGATATCGGCAGCGGCATTGGCGGCCCGGCGCGCTTCCTGGCCGCCACCTATGGCTGCCAGGTCGACGGCATCGACCTCACACCAGCCTTTGTCGAGGCATCCGGCCGACTGTCCACGCTCAGCGGCCTTGGCGACAAGGTTCGCTTCCACGAAGCCGACGCGGCGAAGCTGCCCTTCGCCGACAACACATTCGACGCCGCAATCTGCTTCTATGTCGGCATGAACATCGCCGACAAGGCCGCCGTCATCGGGCAGGCTTTTCGCGTTCTGAAGCCGGGCGGCAAACTGATCTGGACCGAAGCCGTGCTGGCTGCCGGTGAGCCGAATTACCCCTTGCCCTGGGCGGTTGCACCGGAAGCCAGCCACCTTGTTGACCGGGATACCCTGAAGACCCTGTTCGCCAACGCGGGCTTCCATATTGACGAAATCATCGACGAGACCGGCGAACATGTCGAACTGGCGATGCAGAGGGCCAGTTCCGGCATCATTCCTTCGCCTGCGCAACAGCAGGCCAATGAAATCGTGCTCGGCGCCGAATTCGTGCAGCGACGCAAGAACTACATCCGCAGCCTGAGCGAAGGCAGATTGGCGTCACTGGCCGTCATCATCTCGAAGCTTGCCTGACCGGAGCCGTGATCGTAACGAAGGGCAGAAACAAAAAACCCGCCTCAGGGGCGGGTCGTTGGCGCAACTCAGCACCATGGGCAAAAATGTAGCATAGCTGCACTCACCCCGTCAACCGCTTTCTGAGAAAAAATTCCTAAATCGGTCGAACCCGGCGACCGCATCCCACACCATGCCGATCTTTACGACGGGCGCGACCTGCTCGACACGCCCCAGGCGTGGCTGCGGTGCCGCGCCCTCGAACTGGCCAATGACGCTGACGATTTCCTGGCCGTCATCGTCGGTGATGATCGTGGCGTAGCGGGGCATGGGTGTCTCTTGGATTGCGAAATGAGTCATCGGGCGAAGGATGGCATTCCTTGGCGCCCCCCCTCTGTCCTGCCGGACATCTCCCCCAGCGGCGGGTCGGTGGCGCAACTCAGCACCATGAGCAAAAATGTAGCATAGCTGCACTCACCCCGTCAACCGTTTTCTGAGAAAAAATTCCTACTTCGGCCGAAACTCCGGCCTGACCGACGCTGGCAAAGCGCATAAAACCCTGCTTTTGCCGGCGGCTGGTCATAAGCCGGCAGGTGTGAAATCATTCGTCGAAGCTCATGGAATGATTCCCGTCGCACGGCCTTGTGGGAGAGGACGATGGACAGACCAGCCATGGCATCCGTGTTCAGGATGCGGCATGCACAAGCCACGGTTTCCGGCGTGCGCAGCACCGGCCAGGGTCAGGCCGATCCAGTCATCCGCGTGCGTTCGCTGGGCGAAGCCATCCGTTTCGTCGCCAACGCCTACCCCCAATACGACATCAGCGCCGTCGCCATCAGCTGTGGGGATGTTTCGATCAGCAGCCTCGGCAACCTGGAGGTCAAGGCGCTGTGGCGCGAATATGGCGAACGGCTGACGCAGGAATAGGCGTTCGCCCGCACCCTTTCTGGAGCGGAAATGCCGCTCGCGCGTTTCAACCCCAGCCACGGGAGCAATCGCCATGAATGTCGCCAACCTGCAACTCGAAGGCCTGTTGATGGCCGTCGCCTCGATCAACCGCCTCCTGGTTCAAAAGGGGGTGCTGACGGCGGAGGAAATCGACCTGGCCTTGCGGAAGACCGAGGCCGGCGAAACCAACCAGGAGCGATCCGAAGGCATGTCCGCATCCAGCCGCGACGCCGTCAACTTTCCGATCCGGCTGCTGGAACTCGCCAACCAGTGCCAGCCCGAGGCGGACATGCCGTCTTTCTCGAAGCTGGCCCGCATGGTCGGCAAGATAAAGGAACCCTACAACGACCAGCTGTGAGGGCGCCAAGCCGGCGACAACGGCCGGTAGACCCGTGGAAATGCCGCTTTTGCCAGCCGGCTTTTCATGAGCCGGCTTGTGTGGGACCATCAGTCACAGCTCATGGAATGATTCCCGTCGCTCGGCCTTGTGGG
>NZ_RZOM01000708.1:0-3281 GCF_003999175.1 Mesorhizobium sp. M7A.F.Ca.ET.027.03.2.1
TTTTTGGCCATGGTGCTGATTTGCGCCAGTGACCCGCCGCACAGGCGGGTTTTTCGCTTGATGCTCCGTCAGCCAATGGCGGGCGAAGGCTCCGAAGAAACCCGTCAGCCCGAGTTCGTTGCCCTGCCGTTGGACCGGCCGATCAACTTGCGGTGCAATGATTGTAAAGGGTTCGCGTCCTGGTCTAGGGAGGAGGCCAGGAGACCGAAACAGAATGCCAGTGACGCAAAACGTTGCTCCGGGCGCCCCGGGAATTCCGGCGCGCTGGACATCAAGCGCCAAGAGTGGTGTCGGAACGTCGCTTTCGCCGGCCGGCCGGATCTGGTTTACGATCAGCCACGGCATCCTCAACGAAATCTATTATCCGCGCGTCGACGGCGCCTGCACCCGCGACCTCGGCTTGATCGTTACCGGTCCCGGCGGCTATTTTTCGGAAGAGAAGCGCGATGCCGTGCATACGATCGAACCGTTCGAGGACGGCGTGCCCGCCTACCGGCTGGTCAATACGGCGAATGACGGCGCCTGGCGGATCGAAAAGCGCATCCTCGCCGACCCCGCGCGCCCGGCTCTGCTGCAGGAAATCACCTTCACGGCGCTGAAAGGGGTGCCCGGTGGCTACCGCGTCTACGCGCTTCTGGCGCCGCATCTGGTCAATGCCGGCATGGGCAACACCGCCTGGGTCGGCGAGCACGAGGGAAAGCCCGTGCTGTTCGCCTCGGGACGCGGCTCTTGCCTGGCGCTGGCCTCGTCGCAGCCCTGGCGCACCGGTTCGGCCGGCTATGTCGGCTTTTCCGACGGTTGGCAGCAACTCCACAACACCGGTGAGCTCGACGCTGCGTACCAGCGGGCCGAGGACGGCAATGTTGCGCTGACGGGCGAGATCGGCTTTTCCGCCACAGAGACCAAGGCCTTGCTGGCGCTTGGGTTCGGCGCGACATCGGACGAGGCCGCGGAACATGCTTTCGCCAGCCTGAAGCAGGGTTTTGAACCCGCAGCGAAATCCTACCTCCAGAACTGGCGCCAATGGCAGACTGGCCTGCTGCCGTTAGATCGACACACGGCACCATCGGGTATCAACAGCTATCGCACCAGCACCGCGGTACTGGCGACGCACCGGTCGATCGCGACACCAGGCGCCGCGGTCGCCAGCCTGTCGATCCCGTGGGGCTTCAACAAGGGTGACGACGACCTCGGCGGCTATCATCTGGTCTGGCCGCGCGATCTGGTCGAGACGGCGGGCGGCTTTCTTGCTGCCGGCGATGCTGCCTCGGCCCTGCAAATCCTCGATTACCTCAGCTCCATCCAGCAGCCGGACGGCCATTGGCCGCAGAACGCCTGGCTCGACGGATCGGCCTATTGGCCCGGCATCCAGATGGACGAATGCGCCTTTCCGCTGCTGCTGGCCGATGCTTTGCGCCGCGCCGGCCATTTGCCCCGCGCCAGGCTCATGACCTTCCTGCCGATGATCGAGCGCGCCGCCGGCTATGTCGTGCGCAACGGGCCCGTCACCGGCGAGGACCGCTGGGAAGAGGATGCCGGCTACAGCCCGTTCACGCTCGCCGTCGAAATCGCCGCACTGCTTGCCGCGGCAGACCTGCTCGACGCCTGCGGCAAGACAGACGCCGCGACCTATCTGCGCGAGACATCAGACGTCTGGAACGACCAGGTCGAGCGCTGGACCTACGTCACCGGCACGGCGATCTGCAGTCAAGTCGGCGTCGAAGGCTACTATGTCCGCATAGCACCACCCGACAGCGCCGAGGCCGGTTCGCCGAAGGACGGCTATGTCCCGATCAAGAACCGGCCGCCCGGCGACACGGATCGGCCCGCCAAGGAGATCGTCAGCCCGGATGCGCTGGCACTTGTCCGCTTCGGTCTGCGGGCGGCCGACGACCCGCGCATGACAGACACGGTCAAGGTCATCGACGCGCAATTGCGCTGCGATCTGCCGCAAGGGCCGCTCTGGTACCGCTACAACGGCGATGGCTATGGCGAGCACGAAGATGGCGCGCCTTTCGATGGCACCGGCCAGGGTCGCCCCTGGCCGCTGCTGGCCGGCGAACGCGCCCACTACGAGCTGGCGGCGGGGCGCAGGGAAAAGGCAGCCAGCCTGCTGGCTGCGCTGGAAGGCTCGGCCGGGCCGGGCGGCCTATTGCCGGAGCAGGTCTGGGACGGCGCCGATCTGCCGGAACGCGAACTGCGCCACGGCCGCCCCTCGGGCAGCGCCATGCCGCTGGTCTGGGCGCATTCGGAGCATATCAAGCTGCTGCGCTCGCTGCGCGACGGCGCGGTCTTCGACATGCCGCCGCAAGGCGTCAAGCGCTATATCGAGGACAAGACCGTATCGCCGTTCAGAACCTGGCGGTTCAACAACAAGATCCGCACCATGCCGGAGGGCAAGACGTTGCGCGTCGAATTGTTGGACCCGGCTACAGTCCACTGGAGCACCGACAACTGGGCGACCGCCCACGACAGCCATACGGTGGAGAACGCCTTCGGCATCCATCTTGCCGATCTGCCTGCGGCAAGCCTCCCCGAGGGAAGCACGCTGCTCTTCACTTTTTTCTGGCCCGGGACCGGCGATTGGGAGAATGTCGACTTCTCCGTCATATCGGGCGACCAAGATGGCCAGTAGATCACAGCCAGTAGACCTTCCCTCGATAACCCCGCAAATCTCTTAGAAAACAGGGACGAAACCATGCAGATCGGAATGATGGGACTTGGCCGGATGGGCGCCAACATGGTCCGGCGCCTGATGCGCGACGGCCACGAATGCGTCGTCTACGACATCAACCCGGCCAGCGTCGCCGCCCTGGTGACCGACGGCGCGTCAGGGGCGGCCTCGATGGAAGGATTCGTCGGCAAGCTGGCCAAGCCGCGCTGCGTGTGGCTGATGCTGCCGGCGGCGATCACCGGCAGGATCATCGACCAGGTGGCGGCCCTGATGGAGCCCGGCGACATCGTCATCGACGGCGGCAATTCCTACTACCACGACGCCGTCGACCAGGCCGCGAAACTGGCCGGCAAGGGTATCCATCTTGTCGATGTCGGCACCAGCGGCGGCGTCTGGGGCCTGGAGCGTGGCTACTGCCTGATGATCGGCGGCCCCGACGTGGCGGTGCAGCACCTCGATTCGATCTTCGCCACGCTGGCACCGGGCGCCGATGCCGGCTCCAATCCGCCTGGGGATGCCGGCACCGCGCCCTTCGGCTATCTGCATTGCGGACCCAGCGGTGCCGGCCACTTCGTCAAGATGGTGCACAACGGCATCGAATATGGCG
>NZ_RZOM01000709.1:0-3272 GCF_003999175.1 Mesorhizobium sp. M7A.F.Ca.ET.027.03.2.1
CGCCTGGAACGGGCCGAGCTCGCGATTCAGCGCTCGAAAGAGATGGTGGCTCAAAACATTGAGCGTTCCGGCAGGATACGGCGTTTGGTCGAGGCCGCCATACAAGATCGATAGACTCCCGAGCAACAAAGGATCCCGTGCCGGCAGACCCGAGCCGGCGCAGCGCTGGCCGCCCTTACGTGGAACCCGGCGCCACTTTCGCTGTTCTTCTCTCAGGAGGAACAATCATGCCAGACGACAAAAGCAAGCGTGATTTTCGCGACCGCGACCGAGTGTCGGGCGACGAGGAATATGAGGTCGGCTATTTCGCCAGCAAGTTCCAGCTTACCATTCCTGAAGTGCGGGAACTTATCAGAAAGCACGGGAACGACCGTGAGACGCTGGAGCGTGAGGCAAAGGCACTGGGCGGCCGGTGACGAAAACTACCCGACGTTGGACCGGCAAACGGATCGGCGTCACCCGACGGAACATTTTAGCCGTCCTGCATGTTTCGGTGCATGCCGACGATTGACACAGAAGAGTGCAGAGCGGCGCTAACCCTAATCCGGCGGACGATCGAGGATCATTGTCCGCCTGGCGTTCTTCCTAGTGAGGAAGCGGTAAACGGTCTCTATGGGCCGGAGCTCATGCATGAAGCCGCCGCCCTGGCCACAGCCATTGTCAAGACCGTCGACAAGCTGACGTTGAGTTCGACGAGGATCCCGCCCGCGCCCAGCATTAAAGTTTAGCGCTTTCCAGCGTTGGAAAAGTAAGCGCCCGAGCGGTCAACCTGAAATCCAAGATGCCAGTAGCAGGGCGCATAAGGATGAGACCAGAGCAGCGGCTGCAAGAAGCACTCCCGCGCTCTGCCAGCCCGGCGGAAGCTCTCGTACCAGCCTGTTGGGCGGCTGATTATCATTCATGGGCGGCAGCAATTAAGCTCCTGACGCTGGCACAGACTTGAAATAGAGGACCCGCCAACCACCCAAGTGGCCCGCGGGTCCTTTCAGCACAGGAAGGGACGTAGCTGTGCCGATTTCACGACTGAAACAACAATCAGTTTAACCAAGCGGTTCCGATTAATCCGGATGTAGGACCATTGCGTCGCTGGGGGAGGACTTTGGTCCCATCGCGATTGAGACCGAAGCCCACAATGGGAACGTTTGGCGCAGAGCTGGGTTTGAGTGCCGCCGCACAGAACGTGCACGTCAATCGCTCACTCAACCGGACAAATGAAGATGATGAACCTTGAAGCCGAGACGTCGCAAGCGCTCGTGGCCCGCCTGGCTGATCTCCAGGCAAAGATGCGGGCAGCACGCATAACTGAGGCCGAAATGAAAACCTTCCAAAAGGTTGCGGCCATCATGGCTGACGGTCGCGGCCAGATTGCTGGCGACGACCTTATCGCAGCATCATTCCTCGTCGAACCCGAGGCCATGAATGGGTAGCTGCTTCGGGTCGCGCCTTGTCTTGAACAAGCGACCACTTTTGGTCCGATTCCGTACAAGCCTTTGTTATTGCAAGTGCGATATCAGAGGATAATAGTCGACGTTGCCCATTGCTTTCTAGGGAGTCTGTGATGGATAACGCGGTGCCGAATGGCAAGGTCTCACCTTGCGTCGAAGTGGCCGAAGCATGCGGCGAATGGTTCGTCCGCACGGTCGAGGAAGACCAGGAAATTACCCGCTCATTCGAACTTGAATCTTTCGCGCTCGCCTTTGCGGAAGGCCAGCGGATACGGCTGGGACTTGCCGAGTTCAAGCGGCTGTAGGAAAGACAAGATGCCTCTCCCTGAGAGCCTGCATTCAGTTGAGATGGAATTCCGATGCCCGGAATGCGGATTGGGTTTCGTAAAGCCTGGCCGCTGGTTTAAGTCTGCAGCTCAACATCGTTGCTCCGGCTGCCAGCATCTCACTTATCTTACCTATCCGAAGAAATTGGCATTGTTCGACCGATACGCCAAGCTTCTGACTAAGAGGTCTGGAACGCGGACCGATGAGGGGCGACCGCCACCGCCGCTTCAGTAACTTCCGCTCTTATCGCTCCCCTGTGTCGGGACAATCACAGGCGAATGGGACTTGTTGATAAGAAAACCGGCGGTTAGCCAAAAGCCGATAGCCATAAAAAACAGGCCCGCAAAGGCGATGAACAAAACTCGCATGCAGCGGAATATACCACGCCGGAAATGAAAAAGCCCGCCAGCCGGAGCCGGCGGGCAGTTCTGCCGCGAGGCAATAAGCCACCGAAAACCCGTCTGCCGAACACATAAGCTTCAACCGCCCCGCAAAATGCGCCAGATGTCGTGCCAGTAGTACGTTAGGGTCGATGCCACGGCGCCGGCGGCGATGCCGGTCACGCCAAGAGCGCCAAGCCCCATCAGCTTCCACCGGGTCACCTCGGCGGTCACTTCCTTGACGCTGGTCATGTCGGCATTGAGCTTGCTGACCGCGCTTTCCGTCGCAGTGACGCGCTCGACCAGCTCGTCGGTCTTGGCATACATCTTGGACCGGCTGGCGACCGCGCGATGTTCCGATTGCTCATAGCTCAAGGCTGCCCGCGCATCGCTTTCCTTGATATCACGCCGGATCTCAGTGATGTCCCGCTGCATGTCCTGTGTGGCTTGCAGCAGGCCGCCGATCATCATTTCCAAGCTCTTCGTTCCCGATGTCGGCATCAATCCCGCCCTTCAATGCGATGCTATGATTTCAGTTCGGCCCGGCGAGCGGCGCTCGCCTTGGTGTGCAGATCGCATTCGGCGCGCGTGTAGAGCTTTACGGCGCAGCCCGGCGCAATGGTGCGGTCGATCTTGTTCTGATCCTCGACGGTTTTGCCCTTCGCCCCGGCGAGGCTGCTACCGATCGCCGCCCGGAGGGCTGGAACACCGTTCACGCCGGAAGTCCCACAACCCGCCAGCAGAATTGCAGTCATCAAAATTCCGGCTGGCTTCAATGCCCATCCGTATCGCATCCTGATTGTCCTTCTCGATCTTGGCGCGGACCTCGTCGGCGCCCCAGTGCTTTATTAGTTCGTAGCCGCCCCACACCGCGCCCGAAGCGACGGCGATGGTTGCGGCTATCGCGATGACGCCGGCGAGTGTTCTGTTGATGCCGAGGACACTGGCGATAATGGCTATGATGGACCCCATCAGCCGCCCACCTCCGCTTTGATCTGACGCACCGCAGAGATGATCTGTGAGCGAAGCAGGAGCAGGACCAGCAGGAACACAAGAAGGACCACACCGCCTGCAACAACCGCCTGCCAGTCCATTCCAGCGAGACAGCCCAGGCCGATGG
>NZ_RZOM01000070.1:0-11421 GCF_003999175.1 Mesorhizobium sp. M7A.F.Ca.ET.027.03.2.1
TGTTCCATGGTTTTGAAGCCCAGCTCGCCACGCCGTTACCATTTTACCGTCAGACGGTTCAATATTTCCTAATCAGACGATTAGAGTTGCAAACGGTTGAGTCCCGGCGCCGGCACGCCCGGGCACTAGAATCGTCTTCTCGGCTGAACGGCGCTTGTCAGTTCGATATTCTCGACCCGGTCCGCCACATCGGCTGACCTCGCGTTTCTCAATTTTCGAGCGCAGTCCGGATCTTTTCGGCATTTTCGGTCAGCACCTCCGGCTTCTCCATTCCTCCCGTGTGCGGCTTCAGCGGGATGCCGTCGAAGCGCGGAATGACATGTACGTGCAGATGATAGACGGTCTGCCCCGATGCCGGCTCATTGAACTGCATGATGGTGACGCCGTCGGCGCCAAAGGCCTTTTTCACCGCCAGCGCCACTTTCTGAACGACGCTTAAGAGATGGCCGAAAATTGACGGGTCGGCGTCGAGCAGATTGCGCGACGGCGCTTTCGGCACCACCAGCGTATGGCCCGGCCCCTGCGGCATCACATCCATGAAGGCGATGACCGCTTCATCCTCATAGACACGGTGCGAAGGAATTTCGCCGCGCAGGATCTTGGCGAAAATGTTGTCGGTGTCGTAGGCGGCCTCGATCATGGCGAACGCTCCAGATTGTGCCTTTCGTGTAGCGAAGCCGCCGAAAATCGGCAAGACGATTGGAAAATCGATCATCGGGCGACGCGGCCGCTACTCCTCGAGATCCTTGCGGAACGGGGTGTGCTCTTCCAGATATTCGCTCATCCGCTCCACCTCGTGGCGTTCGCGCCTGAGGTAGTCGGCCACGGCGTTGCGCAGGCCGGGGTGCGCAATGTAGTGCGCGGAATGCATGGTCACCGGCCGGTAGCCGCGCGCCAGCTTGTGCTCGCCCTGCGCGCCCGCCTCGACCACCTTCAGCTTGCGCTCTATGGCGAAGTCGATCGCCTGATGGTAGCAGACCTCGAAATGCAGGAAGGGATGGTCCTCGATGCAGCCCCAGTTGCGGCCATAGAGTGCGTCCGAGCCGATGAAATTGATGGCGCCGGCAATATAGCGCCCATTGCGCCTGGCCATCACCAGCAGGATGTCGTCGGCCATGCGTTCGCCGATCAGCGAGAAGAATTGACGGTTGAGATAGGGCCGACCCCATTTGCGGCTGCCGGTGTCCATGTAGAAGGCGAAGAAATCGTCCCAGGCCTTCTCCGTGAGGTCCTTGCCGGTCAGCCGATCGATCCAAATGCCTGGGGCAAGCGCTTCACGCCTTTCCTTCTTCATCGCCTTTCGCTTGCGCGAGGCAAGGGTGGCGAGGAAGTCGTCATAGGTCGAAAAACCTTCGTTGAAGAAATGGAATTGCTGGTCGGTGCGGTGCAGGAAGCCTGCCGCTTCCAGCACTTCCACATCGCTCTCTTGCGCGAAGGTGACATGCGCGGAAGAGACGCCGAGTTTTTGCGTCACCGCCTTCAGGCCCGCCGCGAGACCGGCCTTCACTTTGGCGCTGTCCTCGCCTTTGCTGACCAGCAGGCGAGGGCCGGTGACCGGGGAGAACGGCACGGCACTTTGCAGTTTGGGATAGTAACGGCCGCCGGCGCGCTCGAAGGCATCCGACCAGCCATGATCGAACACATATTCGCCCTGGCTGTGCGATTTGAGATAACAGGGCACCACGCCCAGCAATTTGCCTTGCCCGTCCTCCAGCCTGAGGTGATGGCCCTGCCAGCCGGTGCGCCGCACGGCGCATCCAGAATCTTCGAGCGCACTTAGAAAAGAGAAGGAAACCAAAGGATTGTAACTGGTTTCTGAATCTCCGCGCGCGGTTCCGGCAAAGCCGTTCCATTCATCACAGGTGAAGGCGCCAATGCCAGCGGCGACGCGGATCGAATAGTCCGCATTGGCCGTTTGTCCGTCACCCTCGTCGCCCTGATCCATGAGGCTTATTTAAGCTCCGTCCGGCCTGGTACAAGTCACGTTTCAGACACTCAGGCGACTTTGACCAGATCGGGCTCGAACCCCTCGAACGTCATCTGGTCGGCATATCTGAAGGTCAGGTCGACCGCCGGCTGGTCATGCACCGTCCAGGTGATAACAGGCATTTTCAGCCTTTCGCGCACGAAGCTGACGAATGGGTTCGGCAGGTCGCCGGCGGCGTAGGAGGTGAAGGCGATGTCGTGCGCCAGCATGGCGAAATGCGCCTCGATCAGCCCGACGTCCTTGCCGTAGGCGGTGAGACCCCCGGGGATACCCGGCGCGTCTTTCGGAAAATCGCGGACCAGCCAGTGGTCGAACGACATGATCGCCGCTTTGCCCTTGTAGCGCTTGAGCATCTTGCCGACGCTTGCCACCAGGCCTTCGTCATAGCCGGGCGTGCCTTTCAACTCGACCACCAATGGCACGCGGCCGTCGACCAGGTGAAGCGCTTCCTGCAGCGTCGGCACATGGTCCGCCGTGCCACCGACCCTGAGCGCCGCGAGTTCTGCTGCGGTGCGCTGCCAGACGAAACCATCCTGGCCAGTCAGGCGCTTGAGATCTCCGTCATGGATGATGACAGGAACGCGGTCGGACGACAGGTGGACGTCGCATTCGATGGCATAGCCGCGTTCGGCGGCCGCGGCGAAGGCCGACAGCGTGTTTTCCCAGCGCGTCTTGTTCATGTCGTGGAACCCGCGATGGGCGACGGGCCGGGCGGTCAGCCAGGATAGGTCGGTCATATCAGTCCCCTGGCTCATTCGATTTCGAAGACGGCTTCGATTTCCACTGCGGCATTAAGCGGCAGGCAGGCGGTGCCGACGGCGGAGCGTGCATGCTTGCCACGCTCGCCAAGGGCCGCCACCAGGAAATCGGAGGCGCCGTTGGCAACCAGATGCTGCTCGACGAACTCAGGTGTCGAGGCGACGAAAACGGTGATCTTCACCAGACGGCTAATCTTCTCGAGGTCGCCGAGTGCTGCCTTGGCCTGCGCCAGGATGTTGATCGCGCAGTATTTTGCCGCATCCTTGCCACCTGCGGTATCGAGATCGCGACCTAACAGCCCGCTCGCCTGCAGCTTGCCGTCCTTGAGCGGCAATTGCCCGGCGGTGAACAGCAGATTCCCGGTCCGGCAATAGGGCACGTAGTTGGCGGCGGGCGCGGCGGCGACGGGAAGCGTCACACCCAGATCGCCTAGCCGCTTTTCGATTGTTTCACTCATGGTATTTCCCTATTGCTTGGTGACGCCGCGCCGGCCGGGCCGAAATTGCTATTTTTGCCTCGCTTCCGCCACGACTTTTTTTAAGCTGGACCATCTTTCCCTGCGGCCTGCCATCAGTCGCGACGATCGGAGTACCTCATGCGCGCAACGCGCCTCGCATTCCATGCCGTCCTGTTGTCGGGGGTCTTCTCGATAGGCCCTGCCTTCGCAGCGCCGGCGTTGCAAGCCCACCGCGCCGTCTACGATCTTACCTTGAAAAAAGCGTCCGATCAGTCCGGCATCACAGGCATATCCGGCCGCATGGTCTATGAGTTCAATGGCTCGGCCTGCGAAGGCTATACGGTGAAATTCCGCTTCGTCACCCAGATCGTCACCGCCGACAACACCAGGCTGACCGACCAGCAGACGACCACTTTCGAGGACGCCGAAGGCAAGACATTTTCGTTCGTGACAAAATCCTTCGTCGACCAGAATCTCGACAAAGAGGTCAAGGGCATCGCCACCAAAGAGACCAAGGGCCTGAAGGTCGACATCGACAAGCCTGAAAAGAACAGCGTCGAGCTGGCGACAACCCAATTCCCGACCCAGCATCTGGTCGAGCTGATCGGCAAGGCCGAAAAGGGCGAGAATTTTTACGAAACCAACCTGTTCGACGGTTCCGAAGACGCCAACAAGGTGATGACCACCACCGTCGTGGTCGGCAAGAAAACCGATGCCGACAAGGCCGACCCGGAAGCTTCGGCACTGGCAAAGCTCGCCACCGACAAATACTGGCCGGTCGATATCGCCTATTTCGACGACACCAACAAGACGGGCGAAGAGGTGCCGGAATACCGTATCAGCTTCAAGCTGCATGAGAACGGCATCACCCGCGATCTCGTCATGGACTATGGCGACTTCTCGATGACCGGCAAGCTGGTCAACCTGTCGCTGTTCGACCAGACGAAACCCTGTCCCGCCAAATAGTGCCGGGCTAGGCAGTTGATTTACCACGACGCAGCGTGGTCGTAACGATCGACTTGAACGTGCCGCAATCGTCTCTCAACCTCTCCCCGGCGTCCAGGCGCGAGGGGGATCAGCTTGAGCAGGATCGATACATTCGTGGCGCCGCGGCCCAACCCGGCACTGATCAGGGCCATGACATCCGTCAACCGGATCGTCATGCTGCGCGGCATTCCCGGATTTCGGGATATCTTGCCGTTCAATCGCCTGGCCGGTCTGCGCGGCGTCTCAAATGTCCGCCATATCGACTTTCCCCCCGCCGATCTTGAGCGGCTGAAGGCCAGTTGCGGGGCAGGGAAGGCGACCTTCATCACGCCCAATCATCCCGAGTTCTTCACCGACTGGATGATCGACAAGGAAATCGTATCGCAGGTCAGCCCGCTCACGGCCTCATGGGCAACCAATGGTGTCGTCAACGGCCTTGGCCGGCTGATGCAGAAGTTCTGGCTGGCCAACAACCTGATCGCTCAGATTCCCGGCAATAGCGGGGCAGCCAAGGAACACTCCGTCGCTTGGGCCTTGAAGGGCCATGGCGTGCTGCTGCATCCCGAAGGCGGCGTCGGCTGGCATGCCAATGTCGTTGCGCCTTTGCTGCCGGGTGCCGTCGAGATGGGGCTCGAGGCCCTCAAGCGCGGCCGGGCCACGGATCCCGATTTCAAGGTCTGGATCGCGCCAGTCGTCTGGAAGCTCGCCTTCACCGGGAATGTCGAAGCGGCGCTGGCGAAGGAATGCGCTTATGTCGAGAAAAGCCTGAAAATAGAACGCCTTGCGACCGACACGCTGCCGCAGCGCATCCACCATGTCTATTCGGCGCTGCTGGCCCGCGATGAAGCAGCATCGGGCATGCCATCCGACGAAGGCGCAACCTATGCCGAGCGCCAGCAGGCGTTGGTTGCTGAACTCGGCCGCCGACTCGGCGAAAGCATCTCATTCGACGCTGCCATAACCGACACCGCAGAGCTTCTGCGGCGTGCGCGTCGCTGGCAACGCGAAAACACCGACGATACGGAACGGCAAAGCCAGGTCCGCGCGCTCGCCGATAGGGTTCAGAGGCTGCAGCGCGTCGGACCCTGGGCCTGCGCCAATCCGCGCATCACGCAGGAGGAGATCGCCGAACATCTGAAGCGGATCCGCAACGACTATTGTCGAGGCGGGCTGCGCGACACGATAAACCGGTTCATTCCGCAGCCGGCCGGGCCGCGTTGCGCCCACATCCGGGTGCCGGAGGCACTGGGCTTGCATGAGCATGCGGGCTCGATCGACGATGCGGTTGCCGAACTGCACCGTCGCATGCAGGATACAGTCACCAACATTATGGCCGAGCTTGCAGCCAAGGGCAGCTTCATTTTCTATCCGAATCCATTCTATCGTCCCTGACATCCTGACGGGCCACGTGGCCCGCTGTGGTGGAGGATGGAAGGCAAACAGCAAGCTTCATGGCGGTCTATGTCGACGCAGCGATCTGGAACTGGGCCGGCCATCGCTGGTGCCATCTGTTGGCCGACGACACCGACGAGTTGCATCGCTTTGCCGCCCGGCTCGGCCTCAAGCGCTCATCCTACCAGGGGCCGCCCAAGACATCGGCGCCGCATTATGACATAACCGGCTTCGAGCGCGACCGAGCGGTGCGGCTCGGCGCCATCGAATGCAGCCGCGAGGAGATCGTCGCGGTCTTCCGGCGAGTGCGGGTGCCGAATGGGAAGATAAAGCGCTGACGGCAGGGCGCGGATCGTCGCACGCCTCACCACAGATCCCGCGGCGCTTGCGTTTATCGCACATCCCCTCTATATGCGCGCTCATTCCACACACGGACTTTGGTGTCTGCCCGGGAGAAATCCGGCTGAAACCTCCGGTGGCGTTCGAGGACAAAGTCCAAAAATGCCTGTGTCCGTGGAGGCCAACCGGAAAGGAACTTTGAATGGCACTGCCTGATTTCAGCATGCGCCAGCTTTTGGAAGCTGGCATTCACTTCGGCCACCAGACCCACCGCTGGAACCCGAAGATGGCGCCCTACATCTATGGCGCCCGCAACAACATCCACATCATCGACCTGTCGCAGACGGTGCCTTTGCTGCACCAGGCGCTGAAGCAGGTTTCCGACACTGTCGCCAAGGGTGGCCGCGTGCTGTTCGTCGGCACCAAGCGCCAGGCCTCCGACATCGTCGCCGATGCGGCACAGCGTTCGGCTCAGTATTATGTCAACTCGCGTTGGCTCGGCGGCATGCTGACCAACTGGAAGACGACCTCGAATTCGATCCAGCGCCTGCGCAAGCTCGACGAGATGCTGGCCGGCGAGGCGCAAGGGTTGACCAAGAAGGAACGCCTGAACCTCGACCGCGAGCGCGAGAAGCTCGACAAGGCGCTGGGCGGCATCAAGGACATGGGCTCGACGCCCGACCTGATGTTCGTCATCGACACCAACAAGGAAGCGATCGCCATCCTCGAGGCCAAGCGCCTCGGCATCCCGGTCGTCGCCATCATCGATTCGAACTGCGATCCGGACAAGATCGACTTCCCGATCCCCGGCAATGACGACGCGGCCCGCGCCATCCAGCTCTATTGCGATCTGATCGCCAAGGCTGCGATCGACGGCATCGCCCGCCAGCAGGGTGCGCTCGGCGTCGACATCGGCGCTTCGGTCGAAGCTCCGGTCGAACCCGCGCTCGACCCGGCTCCGGCTCCGGCGTCGGAAGCTCCCGAAGCTTGATAATCGAAGGCCGGTTGCGGCCTTCATCTTTCTCATATTCTGGCACGCTAAACAGACGCACCATCGAATACCGATGGTGCGTCGGTGCATTTAAAACAAAGAGGCGACAATGAGCATTTCGGCTGCACAGGTCAAAGAACTCCGCGACTTGACCGGCGCGGGCATGATGGATTGCAAGGCCGCGTTGACCGAGACCAACGGCAACATGGAAGAGGCCGTCGACTGGCTGCGCAAGAAGGGTATCTCCAAGGCCGACAAGAAGGCTGGCCGCACCGCGGCTGAAGGTCTGATCGGCGTCGACAATGGCGTGCGCGAAGCCGCCGTCGTGGAAGTCAATTCCGAGACCGACTTCGTGGCCCGCAACGCCGCGTTTCAGGAAATCGTCGGCAACGTTGCCAAGGTTGCGCTGGCCTATGGCACGACGGAGGCTGTGGCCGCCGCAAAGTATCCAGGTTCCGACAAGTCGGTTGCCGACACCATCAAGGACGCTGTCGGCACCATCGGCGAAAACATGGGCTTCCGCCGCTCGGCCAAGCTCACCGTCCCGCACGGCGCTGTCGCTACCTACGTCCACAACGCGGTTGCCGACGGCCTTGGCAAGCTCGGCGTGCTGGTCGCGATCGAGACCACGGGCAATGAGCATGCAGCCAACGCGTTTGGCCGCCAGGTGGCCATGCATGTTGCCGCCACCAACCCTCTGGCGCTGACCGCAGAGCAGATCGATCCGGCCGCGGTCGAACGCGAGAAGGCGATCTTCTCCGACCAGGCGCGCCAGTCCGGCAAGCCGGAAGCGATCATCGAGAAGATGGTCGAGGGCCGTCTGCGCAAGTTCTACGAGGAAGTCGTGCTCCTGAAGCAGGCCTTCGTGCTCAATCCCGACATCACTGTCGAGAAGGCGCTGAAGGATGCCGAGAAGGACATCGGCGCCCCGGCCAAGATCACCGCCTACCTGCGCTTTGCGCTGGGCGAGGGCATCGAGAAGGAAGAGACCGATTTCGCCGCGGAAGTCGCTGCAGCGGTCAAGAAGTAAGCTGCCAAGCAGCTTTTCGGCTCAGGCAACTCGGCCGGGCGCTCGCGAGGGTGTCCGGCCGATTTCTTGTGTGATGTCGACAAAGGCGCGCAGCTTCGGTGCCATTGCCGCCCGGCGCGGAAAGTAGAGAAACAGGCCTGGTTCCTCGATTGCCGACTGCGGCAACACCTGGACAAGCCGACCAGCGGCCAGGTCGGCGCGCACCAGCGGCTCGAACACATAGGCCAGTCCCATTCCCGACAGCGCCAGGTCGATCGCGGCAAGCGAATCGGTGACGATGGCGGTGCCGCGCGTTTCCACGGCCACGTCCTTGCCGTCCTCCGTCAAATCCCAATGATAGACCGCGCCGGATCGCACCAGACGGTAGCCGATGCAATTGTGGGCGGCGAGATCGGCCAGGCTGTGCGGGCGGCCATGCCGGCCGACATAGGCTGGTGACGCTACGATGATCACCTGGAATGGCGGGGTCATCCGGATCGCGATCATGTCCTGCGCGATCATTTCGCCAAGTCTGATGCCGGCGTCAAAGCCTTCGCTGACGATATCGACCAATCCTTCATTGGCAAAGATTTCCACTGTCACATCCGGATAGCGCTCGGCCATGGCCGTCACCACCGGCGTCACCGCCATCGGGACGGCGAGATGTGAAACATTGATTCTGAGCAGTCCCGCCGGGCGACCCTTGATGCCGCGGATACGCTCCATCCGCTCGGCGATATCCTGCAGCGCGGGCTCGGCCGTCGCGACAAGCGCCTGACCGGCCTCGGTCAGCGATACGCTGCGGGTCGTGCGGGCAAAGAGCGGCTGGCCGATGCGCTCTTCCACAAGGCGTACAGCGTGGCTGACCGCCGAAGGGCTCATGCCGAGTTCGGCAGCGGCAAGCGCAAAGCCGCCTCGCCGCGCTACGGCGACGATAACGGGAAGGTGGCTGAGCAGGTCGCGATCCATTCATGCATAATATTGCATAGTCCATGCGAATAATGCAATCTTTTCGATGCCGGCCTGTTGGCCCACATTGTCGCCAGCAAACCGGCGACGGGCCGATGCGCAAAGGAGAAGAGACATGAATGCATTGAGGTATGCCACCTTCGCGGCGGGTATGGCGCTGGCGCCGGTCGATGCCGGCGGAGCCGAATCGTCCCCTGAAATCACGCTCGCCGATGAGCGCGCCGTCATACGCATCGCCGATGCCATCGACCGCGCGGTCGATGCCCAGGATTGGCGGCTCGCCCGTAGTTACTTCGCCGACCGCGTCACCGTCGACTTCAGCAGCCTGAGTGGGCAGCCTGCGGCCACCATCGCGTCGGACGACCTGATCGGGACCTGGGCCGCCAACCTCAGGGGCAACAAGACCAGCCTGCACCTGCGCACCAACCATCAGGTCGCCATCGACGGCGACGCCGCGACTGTCTCCTCCAACGGCTACGCCTGGAACCGGATGGAAGGCAATGGCGAACCGCTATGGGAAGTCTGGGGCACCTACGAACACCACCTGACCCGTTCGGGAGCCGACTGGAGCGTGGACGGCTTCACATTCCGCATGACGCATGAACGCGGCAACCCGTGGGTCAAGACGACCCCCGGACAGGATCGGCATTGAAGATTGGATCAGGATCGGAGCGACATCATGACCATGCCCTTCTACACCCTTGGCAGCAGCGGGCTTCGTGTCACCCGGCTGGCGCTCGGAACCATGACCTTCGGCACCGAATGGGGCTGGGGCGCCGACAAGGAGACGGCCCGCGCCCTGGTCGATGCCTATGTCGAGGCAGGCGGCAATTTCTTCGATACGGCCGATGCCTATACCGGCGGCACCTCCGAGACCTGGCTTGGCGAGTTCATAGCCGAACGCGGTCTGCGCGACAGAGCGGTGATCAGCACCAAGTTCAGCATGAATCTGGAGCAGGGCAATCCGAATGCCGGCGGCAACGGCCGCAAGAACATCATCCGCGCCGTCGAAGGCTCGCTGAAGCGGCTCGGCACCGATTATATCGACCTCTATGTCCTGCATGCCTGGGACAGGCTGACTTCACCGGAAGAGGTGATGCGGACGCTGGACGATCTGGTACGCGCGGGAAAGATCCGCCATGTCGGTCTCTCCGACGTCCCCGCCTGGTACGCGAGCAGGGCGCAGTCCATCGCCGAGCAGCGCGGCTATGAACCGGTTTCGGCGCTGCAGCTCGAATATTCGTTGGTCGAGCGCAGCATAGAGCATGAATTCGTGCCGTTCGGCACGCGCTATGGCGCCGGCATCATGGTCTGGAGCCCGCTGGCCAGCGGCTTGCTGAGCGGCAAATATCGTTCAGATACAATCAGCAACGCCGGCGGCAGGCTGGAGGCGATGCGCGGTTCGACCAATCCCGGCTTCCAGAAATTCACCGACCGCAACTGGGCAATCGTTGCCGAACTGGAAAAGGTCGCCGGCAAACTTGGCCGCGGCATGGCCCAAATCGCCTTGAACTGGGCGGCAACGCGGCCCGGTGTCGCTTCGGTGATCATCGGTGCGACGAGGCTCGATCAGCTCAGGGACAATCTCGGTGCGCTCGATTTCGAGATTCCCCAAGAGCTCCTGGCAAGGCTCGACGCAGTCAGCCTGCCGGTCACGCCGTTCCCGTACTCGTTCTTCGGTCCGGAAATCCAGGGCGGCCTTACGGGGGGCCAGGCCGTCGGCTGCAAGCCGGCGGGCTATTTCCCTGACCTGCTCATGGCAGGTGCATTTGCCGGCGTGAGTTGACAAAAGGCGAGAGAATTCCGGGTCGGGCGCCGCGTGACATCGCGGCGCCCTTCGTGTATCGGAACGCCATTGTTTCGGTGGCGCGCCTGCGCGAGAGCAGCCACCCGGAACGCGCCACATGCAAATGAAGAGGCCCAGATGACGGTGAAGCCCCTCTACCGACGTGTCTTGCTGAAAGCGTCGGGCGAAGCGTTGATGGGCGAGCAGCATTTCGGCATCGACGTGTCAGTGGTGGATCGCATCGCCGGCGACATCGCCGAGGCGCGTGCATTGGGCATCGAGGTCGGCGTCGTCATCGGCGGTGGCAACATCTTTCGCGGCGTGGCCGTTGCCTCCAAGGGCGGCGACCGTGTCACCGGCGACCACATGGGCATGCTTGCCACGGTGATCAATTCGTTGGCGCTGCGCACGTCATTGAACAAGATCGGCGTCGACGCCGTGGTGCTTTCGGCGATCGCCATGCCCGAACTTTGCGAGAGCTTTTCGCAGCGCCAGGCGACCGCCTACATGAACCAAGGCAAGGTGGTGATCTTTGCCGGCGGCACCGGCAATCCATTCTTCACCACTGATTCGGCCGCAGCTCTTCGCGCCGCTGAAATCGGCGCCGACGCGCTGTTCAAGGGCACTCAGGTCGACGGCGTCTACTCGGCGGACCCGAAGAAAGACCCGAACGCGACGCGTTTCGAGCGCATCAGCCATGGCGAAGTCATAAATCGCGGCCTTTCCATCATGGATACTGCTGCGA
>NZ_RZOM01000710.1:0-3265 GCF_003999175.1 Mesorhizobium sp. M7A.F.Ca.ET.027.03.2.1
GCCGCAACGGGACCAACGCGGCGGGCGCCGATTGCGCCAAGGATGGCAATGACACAAAGAGCGGATCGGACGCAGGCCAATCCGGCGCGGTCTTCCTGCCGGCGCTGATCGTCGACCTGTTTCCCAACCCGGCGGCGTCTCCAACACCGGTACCGACGCCCCGGCCGGCGCCCGCAACGCCGCCGGCCGATACTCAAGCCGGCCCCCCGCCCGGTGGCCCGATCGTCTCGCCGACCGATCTTATTGCCGTTCAGCCGCCGCGCGCGGTGGTTGGCGATTTCGTGCCCGACGAGGTGCTGGTGACCGTCGACGGCGATGCCGGCGCTGTCCAGCAGATCGCCGCCTCCTTCGGCCTGCAGGTGCGCTCGCAGCGCCAGTCGCTTCTGCTTGGCACCACGCTGGTGCGCTTCGGCATTCCCGACGGCCGGCCCGTCGGCGTCGTGCTGGCGCAACTGGCCGCCGACGGCCGCACCCAGCGGCGCGAGCCCAACCATGTCTATTCGCTGCAGCAGGCCGCCGGCATCGTCAACTATGCGTTCGATCGTATCGCGCTCGATGCCAAGCAGGCCAGCGGCGAAAACGTCCGCATCGCGGTGATCGACACTGGCATCGACGACACCAACCCGGCGCTGTCGGGCGTCATTGCCGGGCAGTTCGACGCCATGCCCGACGTGCCGATCGAAAAGCGCGATCACGGCACGTCGATCGACGGGCTGATCGCCGGCGTCGGCGTGCTGGAAGGCATGGCGCCGGGCGCAAAGATCTATCACGCCCGCGCCTTCGAGGGCGGCAAGTCGACCATGGACGTCATCCTGTCGGCGCTCGACTGGGCGGCGGAACAGGACGTGCGCATCATCAATATGAGCTTCGTCGGGCCGAAGAACGATTTGCTCGGCGTCGCCTGCCGCAATGCCCGCGCACTCGGCATGGTGCTGGTCGCCGCAGCCGGCAACAACGGGCCGAAGGCGCCCTATGGCTATCCGGCGGCTTTCGATGGTGTCATCGCAGTCACCGCCACTGATGCCAAGGACGGGCTGATGCCGCAGGCCAATCGCGGCGCCTATGTCTTCATCTCGGCGCCCGGCGTCGAGATGGTGGCGCCGAGCGGCGGCGGTTCGGACGTGGTCACCGGCACCTCGTTTGCGGCGGCGATCGTGAGCGGCGCTATCGCCAATCTCATCCATGCCGCGCCCGATCGCTCGGCCGACGGCATCGAGAAGGCGCTCGCGGCGACGGCAAGGGATCTCGGCCCCAAGGGACGCGACGATGATTTCGGCTACGGTCTGCTGGACATCAGGGCGGCGGCAAAGGATTAGTCTGCGACAGGTCAAGTCGCGGCTTGCGGAGGACGCACCAGAAAATAGAGCGCGACGGTGTGCGTGATCATCAGCAGCGGCACGTAGATGATCGGGATCGCGTAGGTGGCGCCCAGTTCGCCCGCACGCTGGGGAAGGCCGACCTGGATGGCGTGGTAATAGTCTACGACGAGGTCGACAGTCCCGACCAGATTGAAAGCAACGACGAGCGCCCAGAAGATCCGAGGTATCCTTGCCGTGACCAGCGCCAGCATGGCCAGCACTCCTGTTATGAGGTCGCCGTAGGCAGCAAACACGGCAAAGCCGGCAGGCAAATCGGGGCCGACGACACCCGGAACGAGGAAGACCAGCCCGAAGAAGCGGAAGCTGTGCAGAGTGGCGACAGCGCGTTGCGTCGCGACCCGGTCCATAGACCTGAGCCACGGCAAACCGTATACGGCGAAGCAAAGCAGCCACGCGACATAGCCCAGAACAAGATGGATTTGGAACACGACCTCGGTTGACATCTGGCCTCTCTCGAAACTGGTTCATGCGACCTCCGACACCTCGTGAGACGCAGGGCAGCCCTTGGCGGACGACCTTGACCGACCTACTAAGCCCGCTTCCATAATTCGACCATCCGCTGTAATCACAACAACCCATGAAGCAGAACTACACAGTCCGGCACGGAGCGCTGGAGGGCGTCGAGGCATTCCTGGCCGTCGCCAGGCACCGCAACTTCCGCCGCGCCGCAGCGGAACTCGGCGTGACACCGTCCGCCGTGAGCCAGGCGGTGCGCGCGCTGGAAACACGCATGGGTGCGGCGTTGTTCGTTCGCACAACGCGGAGTGTCGGCTTGAGCGAGCCTGGCCAACGGTTCCTCGACCGTGCCGGCCCTGCTTTCGAAGAACTTGTGGCGGCCGGCGAGGCGGTGCGTGACATCGGCCGGCGGCCGACCGGTCTGCTGCGCCTGTCCGTACCCCGCGCCGTCGTGCCCTTGATCCTGGAGCCGATGATCGCGTCGTTCTGCCGGGCCTATCCCGAGATCGAACTGGAGATCGCCGCGAGCGACGAGATGGTCGATCTCGCGGCCGGCGGGTTCGATGCCGGTATCCGTCTTGGCCAGTTCATCGCGGTCGACATGGTCGCGGTGCGGCTAACCCCGTCATTTTCCTTCGTGGTCGTCGGCAGCCCTGACTATCTCAAACGCCATGGCCGCCCCGAACGCGTCGACGATTTGCGCAACCACGCCTGCCTGCGCTTGCGCCGTTCGAATGGCGCCATTGCTCCCTGGGGTTTCGTCGACGGCAACGAGGCGATCGGGGCGATGCTCTCAGGCCCGCTGATTGCGCACGATTATCCGACATTGCTCGGGGCCGCGATGCGGGGCGTCGGGCTGGCGCAGACGCCTCGACCAATCGCTGAAGGTCCGATAGCCGAAGGTAAACTCGAACCGGTGCTGGACGGCATCGCCGCCACGACGCCGGGCGTCTTCCTGTATCATCCCGGCAAGCGCCAAGTCCTGCCGAAGCTGCGCGCCTTCATCGACCACCTCAAATCCGCGGCGTGAGATACCGGAATCCGGCCCCCTTGCGGTAGCCTCCCCACTGCCGGCGTCGGGCGAGATTTTGATCGTGGCGTGAGCCGACAGAACTGCTATCTTGCCCTCGCACCTTCGGGGAGACTATGCGGACGCCATTTTTGGGCGACATGCACTAGCATCGGGATTGCGGCAATGACGAGTAACGCCAATGTCCTTGATGCGGTGGTCGTCGGGGCCGGCTGGGCCGGCCTGGGCATCAGCCATTCGCTGGCACGGCGGGGCCTAAGCCACAGGATACTGGAGAGAGGCCGCATTGGAGAGACCTGGCGCACACAGCGGTGGGACTCTTTCCGGATGAATACCCCCAACGTGCAGACCGTGATGCCAGGCGACTGCTATGACGGTTCGGATCCGTCCGGTACCCTGA
>NZ_RZOM01000711.1:0-3259 GCF_003999175.1 Mesorhizobium sp. M7A.F.Ca.ET.027.03.2.1
TTGCCAGATAGGGCAGCGAAGAAAGGAACTGTGAAGGCACTGGAATACCAAAAGCCTGTGCATGAAGCTGGCCGATCCACACCGCGCCGAAGATGTAGGCGCCGGCCAGCACCCGCCATGGCCGCCAGGAGGCGAACACCACTAGCGCCAGCGCGATCCAGCCGCGGCCGGCGCTCATGTTCTCGACCCATTGCGGCGTGTAGACCAGCGACAGATGGCCGCCGGCAAGCCCGGCACAGGCGCCGCCGAAGATCACCGCGAGATAGCGATAGCGGATGACCTGGATGCCAAGCGCATGGGCCGAGGTGTGGCTGTCGCCGATCGAGCGCAGCGTCAGTCCGGTCCTTGTCTTGAACAGGAACCACATGACGGCCGCGGTGAGCGCGATCGAAATGTAGAAGATCGGGTCCTGACCGAACAGCAGCCTGCCGACGACAGGCATTTCCGTCAGACCGGGAATGTAGAGGTTGGGCAGCCTTTCGCCGGGTTGGCCGATAAAGCTGGTGCCCATCATGCCGGACAGGCCAAGGCCGAGCAGCGTCAGCGACAGGCCGGTCGCCACCTGGTTGGTGGCCAGCGACAGCGTCATGACGGCAAACAGCAGCGAGAACACCGCGCCCATGGCGATTGCCGCCAAAAGGCCGATCCAGGGCGAGCCGGTGAGATAGGTCGCGCCGAATCCGCCGACAGCGCCCATGATCATCATGCCCTCGACGCCGAGATTGAGCACGCCGGAGCGCTCGACCACCAGTTCGCCGATTGCCGCGATCAACAGGGGCGTTGCCGCCGTGGCGATGGTCAGAAGGATGTTTACGGTGATGTCCATCAACGGGCTTCCTTCAACTTTGGCGCGGCTTCGAGTTTCGCGGCACCTTCCGGCTTGGTCAGCGCCAGGCCGACCAGGCGAATGCGGTAGTGGATGAGCGTGTCGCAGCCGAGCACGAAGAACAGCAGCATGCCCTGGAACACCCGCGCCACCTTGTCGGAGATGCCGAGCGCGCTCTGCACCGCTTCGCCGCCGAGATAGGTCAGCGCCAGCACCAGACCGGCGGCAACGATGCCGAGCGGGTTGAGGCGGCCAAGGAAAGCCACGATGATGGCGGTGAAGCCATAGCCGGGCGAAATGACAGGCTGCAGTTGCCCGATGGCGCCCGAGACCTCGGAGATGCCGGCGAGTCCCGCCAGAGCGCCTGACAGCAGGAAAGCAAAAAAGACCATGCGGTTGAGGCCGAAGCCGGCGAAGCGCCCTGCCCGCGGGCTTGAGCCTAGAACGCGCACCTCAAAACCTTTCAGCATGCGGCTCATCAGGATCCAGACCAGCACCGCGGCGACCAATGCGAAGACAAAACCCCAGTTTGCTCGCCCGGCATCCGGCATCAGCTCCGGCAACACGGCCGAATCGTTGAACTGGATAGTCTGCGGGAAACCATGGCCCTGCGGATCGCGCCAGGGTCCGCGCACCAGCCAGTCAAGGAAAAGCTGCGCGACATAGACCAGCATCAGGCTGGTCAGGATTTCGTTGGTGCCGAAGCGTGTCTTGAGCAGAGCCGGGATCGCGGCATAGGCCGCGCCGCCGACCATGCCGAGCAACAGCATCAGCGGCAGCACCAGCGGACCTTCGAACTGCGGAAACAGCACGGGAATCATCGAACCGGCAATGCCGCCGAGGATGAACTGGCCTTCGGCGCCGATGTTCCAGATGTTGGCCTTGTAGCAGACCGACAGGCCGACGGCGATCAGGATGAGCGGCGCTGCCTTGATCGCCAGCTCATGTAGCTGCCAGACCTGGCTGATCGGCTCGATAAAATAGATATTGAACGCGGTCAGCGGATTGACGCCGAGCAGCGCGAACATGACGGCGCCGGCAATGATGGTCAGCGCGAAGGCGATGAACGGCGACAGGGCCGAAAACAGCATGGAACGCTGCGGGCGTTTGACGAGTTCGAGGCGCATCATGCCGTCTCCAGCGAGTGTTCGGCGTGGCCTGGTTCGGCGCCGCCCATCAGCAAACCTACCTTTTCGAAGGTTGCCTCGGCGATCGGCATAGGCTTCGACAGCTCGCCATTGTGCATGACCGCGATCGCGTCCGATATCTCGAACAGCTCGTCGAGATCCTGGCTGATCACCAGCACCGCCGATCCGCTGCGCGACAACTCGATCAAGGCCTGGCGGATATGAGCGGCAGCGCCCGCATCCACGCCCCAGGTCGGCTGGTTCACCACCATGACGCTTGGCCGGCGGTCGAGTTCACGGCCGACGATGAATTTCTGCAGATTGCCGCCAGAAAGGGCCGCGGCCTCCGGATCCGGCGCACTCTTGCGTACATCCATCGCCTCGATGATGCGTTGGGACGCGGCTTGGATGGCACCGCTCTTCACCATCCCGCCGGAACCGACGAACGCCTTGCCGTCGGTGGCATGGCGCGACAGCAGCAGGTTTTCGGAAAGCTTCATGCGCGGTGCCGCACCGTGGCCGAGGCGCTCCTCCGGCACGAAGGCAGCGCCCAGCAGTCGGCGCCCGGTGATGGTGAGGCCTCCCGCATCCTTGCCACGAATGCGCACCGAGGCGGCATCCTGCTGCGGCACTTCGCCTGAAACGGATTCGAAGAACTCGCCCTGGCCGTTGCCGGCGACGCCAGCGATGCCGATCACCTCGCCGGCGCGGACGTTCAGGTTGATGCCCTTGAGCGGAATCGAGAACGGCGTTGCCGGTTTGCGGCTGAGATTGCGGATTTCGAGCAGCGGCTGCGCCGTGGCGATCCCCTCGACCGGCGCGCGCACCACCGCCTGCACCTCGTTGCCGACCATCATGCGAGCCAGCGAAGACGCGGTTTCCTCGCGCGGATTGCAGTGGCCGACGACCTTGCCGTGGCGCAACACGGTGGCGCGGTCGCAGATGCGTTTGACCTCTTCGAGCCGGTGCGAAATGTAGAGGATGGATTTGCCTTCCGAACGCAGGCGCTCCAGCGTCTCGAACAGCTTGTCGGCTTCCTGCGGCGTCAGCACCGAGGTCGGCTCGTCCAGGATGATGAGCTGAGGCGTTTGCAACAGGCAACGGATGATTTCGATGCGTTGGCGTTCGCCTACCGACAGGTCGCCGACCAGCGATTCAGGATCGAGCGGCAGGCCGTAGCTGAAGGAAAGCGCCCTCGCCTTCGCAGCGATGCTGTTGATCGGCGAGCCGTCGTCCAGCGACAGGGCAATGTTTTCGGCCGCGGTCAGCGCCTCGAACAGCGAGAAGTGCTGGAATACCATACCGA
>NZ_RZOM01000712.1:0-3258 GCF_003999175.1 Mesorhizobium sp. M7A.F.Ca.ET.027.03.2.1
TCATCATCGCGGTGAAGGGCAAGACGAGGCAAGAAATCCTGGCGGAGTTCGAGGCGCGCATCGGCAATAGCCGCGGCGTCGAGTTCGAGACCGCCTGCAAACAGGTCGAGCGCATCGCGCTGCTCCGCCTCAAGGACATGCTTCCGCAATAGGTTTGAACCCATGGATACGATCAGAATGCCCGAGCGAACCTATTACGCACCACATGGCGGCCTCCCCGGCCAGAGCGAGCTTCTGACCGGCCGCGCCGTCTTCACCGAGGCCTATGCCGTCATTCCTCGGGGTGTGATGCAGGATATCGTCACCAGTGCCTTGCCGTTCTGGGACGAGACCCGCGTCTGGATATTGTCGCGACCGCTGTCGGGTTTTGCCGAGACGTTCTCGCAATACATAGTCGAGGTTGCGCCAGGCGGCGGCAGCGACCGGCCGGAACCCGATGCCGGTGCCGAAGGCGCGCTGTTCGTGGTCGAAGGCGAGCTGACGGTTCTGCTTCAGGGCAAAAAGCATAGTTTAAGGCCCGGCGGCTTTGCCTTCCTGCCGCCGGCCAGCGGCTGGAAGGTTCGCAACGAAGGCAAAGCCGATGTTCGCTTCCACTGGATTCGCAAGGCTTACGAGGCGGTCGACGGTCTCGATGTGCCGGAGGCCTTCTTCGCCAACGAACAGGAGATCGCGCCGACGCCGATGCCCGGCACCGAGGGCCGCTGGGCGACGACGCGTTTCGTCGATCCAGCCGATTTGCGCCACGACATGCACATGACCATCGTCACGCTTGAACCGGGTGCGGTCATTCCCTTCGCCGAGACCCATGTCATGGAGCACGGGCTCTATGTGCTGGAAGGCAAGGCGGTCTATCGCCTCAACCAGGACTGGGTCGAGGTCGAGGCCGGCGACTATATGTGGCTGCGCGCCTTCTGCCCGCAGGCCTGCTATGCGGGCGGCCCGGGCAAATTCCGCTATCTGCTCTACAAGGACGTGAACCGGCACGCCAAGCTCGGCGGCGTCGGTGTCCCCGGGCGGACGCCGTGACGCGGATCATTACGCGGCCACTGACCCGCGAGAGCTTTGCTCCGTTCGGCGACGTCATCGATATGGGCGGCGACAACCACTACCCGATCAATGGCGGCCGCGCGGAACGCTATCACGATCTGGCGACCGCCGAGGCGATCGGACCGAATGCCCGCGTGCTAATCTCGATGGTGCGCGGCACGCCTTACGAACTGCCGCTGAAGCTGAGCATGGTCGAGCGCCACCCCTTCGGCAGCCAGGCCTTCATCCCGCTGTCGCCGCGTCCATTCCTGGTCGTCGTCTGCCATGACGGCGAGCAAGGGCCTGATGAGCCGTATGCCTTCATCACCGCACCCGGCCAAGGCATCAATTACCGGCGCAATCTCTGGCATGGCGTGCTGACGCCGCTCGGCGAGCCTCAGGATTTCCTGATCGTCGACCGTGGCGGCGACGGCTCCAATCTCGAAGAGTTCCATTTCTCGCACGCCTACGAGATCCATCTCCCTTAATTTTTTGTGCGTGTCGTTACCCCAAACCCGGGGGCACTTTGGGCGACATGCGGCAGGAGACCCCCTGATGACGGATATTTCGCTGATCGACCGCCTGCTCGACATTATCGAGCACGACATCGTGCCGAAGACCGCCGACGGCGTCACCCATGGCAACAAGCTGTTCGGCGCCGCGATCCTGCGCAAGGACGACCGGTCGCTGGTGCTGGCCGAAACCAACAACGAGATGGAAAACCCGCTCTGGCACGGCGAGGTGCACTGCCTGAAGCGCTTCTACGAAATGCCCAGGGCTGAACGCGTCGATACGAAAGACGCCATCTTCATCGCCACGCACGAACCCTGCTCGCTCTGCCTGTCGGCTATCACCTGGACCGGCTTCGACAATTTCTACTATCTGTTCAGCCACGAGGATTCGCGCGACAGCTTTGCCATCCCGCACGACCTGAAAATCCTGAAAGAGGTCTTCACCCTCGATCCCGGCGGCTACAATGCCGAGAATGCCTACTGGAAGAGCTTTTCCATACGTCGGTTGGTGCGAACTTTGCCCGAAGCCGAGCGGCAACGGCTGGAAACACGTATCGGCGCGATTTCGGCGCGCTACGATGAGTTGTCCGGCGTCTATCAAGCGAACAAGGACGATAACGACATTCCGCTGAACTAGGCTGTCAGGCCTGCCGTGGAGGTTCTTGAATTGCCACCTTTATGGTGGCATATTATGGCATGGAGAAACGCAGGCCCACCTACGATCTTGATGCCATCAAGACGACATTCGGGTCTGTCGATACGCTGGCGATCACGACGTCCGCTCTGCGGGATGCCACTGGCCTTGGCTTCGACCGTGCCGGCGTCGTCGAGGTAATCGGCGGCATGACGAGGAAAATGTTCGTGAAGTCCATGACGACCTTTGCGGATCATCGGGTCTGGCAGGATGTCTATCACGTGCCGACGCGCGACCTCATCCTCTACGTGAAATTCCAAGCGGATGTCGTGACCGAGTTCACGGTCATGTCGTTCAAGGAGAAATGACCATGGCGACAAGAGAAGAAAATCAGACCATGATTTCCCCCGAAACCGGGGAAACGCTCAAGCGTGAAGTGCGTCCATTCACCGTAGCGTACAAGGGCGAGAGCATAGTTGTCGACCTTCCGGGTTACTATCCAGCATCCGGTGACGAGGGTGTGCATGTCGGAGGCGACATGGCTGCCGTCGATGCCGCGCTCCGTGTCCTCAAGGAGAAGATCGATGGTGTGCCGGCCCCGGCAACCATCCGCCGCATGCGCACAAAGCTCAATCTGTCGCAGCGCGAAGCGGGATCCCTGTTCAAGGTCGGCGAGAATGCTTTCGACAAATATGAACGAGGCCTGATCGAGCCAAGCGGCCCGACCATTCAACTGATGACATTGCTGGAAAAATATCCCGAACTGCTGGATGAATTGCGGTAGCGGCACAGGTCGCATTTTTCGCTGCTCCAGTCGCGAATGGCGATTGAAAGTTGCCGCGCCGCGGGGCGTTATGCGGGCCATGAAAACTGTCACCGAATTTTCCCGCAAGGTCGTCGAATTCCCGGACATGGGGATCGTCATGCCGGACGGCTGCCGGCTCTCGGCGCGGGTCTGGATGCCGGAGGATGCCGGCGACGATCCGGTGCCGGCAATCCTCGAGCATCTGCCCTACCGCAAGCGCGACGGCACCATCTTTCGCGATCAGCTGACGCATCCCTATTTCGCCGGCCACGGCTATGCCT
>NZ_RZOM01000713.1:0-3253 GCF_003999175.1 Mesorhizobium sp. M7A.F.Ca.ET.027.03.2.1
GGCAGAGCGGCGGCGCGAAGCCGAGAATATCGCCCTGCGGCATGGCGCGGCCGATGACGCCGCTTGCGGCAAGTGCCGTCGCCACCTGCGGCCCGATCTTGAGCGAGGCGTCGAAGAACACCCGGTCGTCCTTGTCGGCAACGAATTCCACCGCCGCCAGCATGCCGTCGCCGCGGACGTCCCCGACATTCGTGTGGCCGCCGACTGCCTTGGCCAACTCGGCGCGGAAATAGGCGCCGGTCTCCTTGGCATTTGTCACCAGGTCCATCTCGTCGATCAGTTCGAGATTGGCGACGCCGGCGGCGACGCAGATCGGATGCGCCGAATAGGTCCAGCCATGACCGAGCGAACCGAGCTTGTCGGAACCCTCAACCAGCACCTGCCACATCTTGTCGGCGACGATGACGCCCGACAGCGGGGCATAGGCCGAGGTCAGGCCCTTGGCGATGGTGATCAGGTCGGGCTTGATGCCGTAATGGTCGGAGCCGAACATGGTGCCCAGACGGCCGAAGCCCGTCACCACCTCGTCGGCGACCAGAAGCACGTCGTACTTCTTCAACACCGCCTGGATCTTTTCCCAGTAGAAGGCCGGCGGCGGCACGATGCCGCCGGTGCCGAGGATCGGCTCGCCGATGAAGGCCGCGACGGTTTCCGGACCCTCAGCCAGGATCATCTCCTCGAGCTTGTCGGCGCAATGCTGAGAAAATTGCTCCTCGCTCATCGAGCGGTCGGCACGGCGGAAGTAGTAGGGTGCCTCGGTGTGCAGGATCGGCGCGCGCGGCAGGTCGAAGGCGTTGTGGAACAGGTCGAGCCCGGTCAGCGATCCAGTCATCACGCCCGAGCCGTGATAGCCGCGCCAGCGCGAAATGATCTTCTTCTTCTCCGGCCGGCCGAGCACGTTGTTGTAGTACCAGATCAGCTTGATGTTGGTTTCGTTGGCATCGGAACCGGAGAGGCCGAAATAGACCCGCGACATGCCCTGCGGCGCGCGGTCGATGATCATCTTGGCCAGCGTGATCGAGGCCTCGGTGCCGTGGCCGACATAGGCGTGGTAGTAAGCGAGGTTCTTCGCCTGGTTGGCGATGGCGTCAGCGATCTTCTGGCGGCCGTAGCCGACATTGACGCAATAGAGCCCGGCAAAGGCATCGAGGCTCTTCCTGCCATTGTTGTCCCAGACGGTGACGCCTTCACCGCCGGCCATGATGCGCGTCGGGCTCTCGCCCCGCGCATGCGTGCCCATATGGGTCGAGGGGTGGAAGAAGTGGTCGCGATCCCAGGCGGCGAGTTCGTTGGACTGGTCGAGCATTCTTTTGACTCCTGACAAAACGGTGATTCCGGCGCAGCTTAAGCTACATCGAGGCAGAGATATTTGAGATCGGTGAAAGCCTCGAGTCCGTGGCGCGAGCCTTCGCGCCCGATGCCCGATTGCTTGACGCCGCCGAACGGAATCGGCGCGCCGGTGATCTTGACGCGGTTGATGGCGACCATACCGTAATCGAGGGCGCGGCCCATACGCTGCTGCCGGCCACCATTCTCGGTCACGACATAGGCAACGAGGCCATATTCGGTAGCGTTGGCGCGGGCGATCACCTCGTCCTCGCTGTCGAAAGCCGTCACGGCGGCGACCGGACCGAAAGTCTCCTCGCGCATGATCAGCGCTTCATCGGTGACATCGGCCAGCAGCGTCGGCTGATAGAACAGGGGGCCAGCCTGGTGCCGCTTGCCGCCGGTGAGGCAGCGCGCGCCATGGGTCAGCGCATCGGTGACCTGCTCTTCGACCTTCTTGATCGCGCGCTCATGCATCAGCGGGCCGATGTCGGTGCCATCTGCAAGGCCATTGCCGGTTCGCAGCGCCTCGATGCGCGCGGTGAACGCGGCGCAGAAGCGATCGTAGATCGGACGCTGAACATAGATACGGTTGGCGGCGAGGCAGTCCTGGCCCGACGTGGCGAATTTGGCGTCGATGGCGATATCAACCGCCTTGTCCAGATCGGCATCCGCAAAGACGATCAGCGGGGCATGGCCGCCAAGCTCCATCACCAGCCGTTTCATGGTCGGCGCGCTTTGCGCGGCGATCAGCCGGCCGATCTCGGTCGAGCCGGTAAAGCTCATGGCGCGAACGCGCGGGTCTTCGCACATCCGCCCGACGATGGTCGAAGCCTTGCCGGTGATGACGTTGAAGACGCCAGCGGGCAAGCCGGCGCGTTCGCCGAGCTCGGCCAGCGCCAGCGCCGACAGCGGCGTTTCCGAGGACGGATGCGCAACGATGGTGCAGCCGGCGGCAAGGGCTGCCGCCGCCTTGCGGGTCAGCATCGCCGACGGAAAATTCCACGGCGTGACGACGCCGACGACACCGAGCGGCTCGCGCCGAACCATCATTTCGGCGTTCGGCAGATGGCTGGTGACGCTCTCGGCATTCAAGCGTTTTGCTTCTTCGGCATACCATTCGACGAAGGAAGCGGCATAGTCGATTTCGCCCAGCGACTCCTGCAGCGGCTTGCCCTGTTCCAGCGTCATCAGCAGAGCGAGGTCTTGCTTTGCAGCGATGATCAACTCGAACCATTTCCGCAGGATTTTCGAGCGCTCCTGCGGCAACAGCGCCCGCCACGCCGGGAAGGCGCGCGCGGCGACATCGATCGCCTTCGTCGTCTGCCGGCCGTCGAGCGCGGCGACGAAAGCGACTGTGGTGCCGGTGGCCGGGCCGGTGACTTCGAAGCTTTCGGCGGCCTCGCTCGCGGTCCAGTGGCCATCGACATAGGCGAGTTCACGCAGCAGCCGGCGGTCGGTCAGGCGGTCGAGCGCTTCATGGCGATGCGAGCGGGCGAAATGCGCGGACATGGTCGAGACCTCCCGGTTCGGACTGATACGGGAAGACTATCCGCCCGATGCAGATAGAGAGGCTGTTTGGATGCCTTGAAGTAGAGAGACTCTCTCTATTGCGTCGCCTCGGCAGACGATCTCTCCGGCCTTAAGCCGACGCCGGCAGCAGGTCGGCTATAGGCAGCGCGATCTCGTCCTTCACCGTCTTGATGACGATGTAGGTGAAGTACCGATCGATGCCGATTTCGCGGTCGAGCAAGCCGTCGACCAGCCGCTGATAGGCGTCGATGTCGCGCGCCATCACCTTCAGCACATAGTCGACGCCGCCGCCCACCGACCAGCAGGCGACGATCTCTGGGATGTCTCGGATGACGCGCTCGAAGCGGTCGAAATCGGCCTGGCGGTGGTTGGCCAGCGTCACCTCCATCAGCAC
>NZ_RZOM01000714.1:0-3247 GCF_003999175.1 Mesorhizobium sp. M7A.F.Ca.ET.027.03.2.1
GGCCGCGGGCGAAAATCTCCAGCGTATGGCGAGGCATGCAGACTTCCATGTCGGTTTCCGGCCGCCTGTTGTAGTCGATGCGGTATTGCGTTTCGCCGGCCTGGGCGAGGCGGCTCTTGTTGGTGATGCCGGCTTCGTAGTCGACCAATGCTTCGGTGCGCAGAAGGTCGGGAATGCCGGCCGGTACGTAGCGGATCTTGGTGCCGGCCGCCTCGGCATGCCATTTGGCCAGCAGCGTGCGGTCGAAGCCGTCCGGTGCCTCCTCGATCTCCAGGCTCTCGCGGATTTCGCCGGTGAGGCCCTCGTCCTGGCTGAGGCCGAGAAGCCAATCGAGCGACACCTTGAACTCGGCGGCGATGTTGAGCAGCGTTTCCGCTCGGGGCAGACGCGTCGAGGCGCCCGACAGCAGCTGCGACAGCGCCGAACGGTCGATGCCGACCGCAGTCGCGAAGGCCGACTGGTTCAGGTCGGAGCGTGTCAAGAGTGTTTTCAGGCGCTCGCGGAAGATCGTCGACAGGTCGCGCTTGTCCATGTCCGTGCTCCACCTCGATTGAGGAAAAATTTGCGCCGAATCGCATCCGAGCGCACCTCAGGCGTAAATGAATCCATAAGCCTGTTTACAATGTGTAACAAGTGCGGTCAAAAATGCGCAATCGCAACAGTTTGTGTACTTTGTCTCGTTGAGTGGAATCACTTCTCCTGACACAATGTTGTCAGGAGCCAATTGGGGCTCCGGCGACTGAGGGGCAGTGGTCGATAGCATGACGAGCAAGAGCATCAGGCGACACAGCGCACCGGCCATAGAGTGGCCGACCGTGGTACTCGCCTTCTTCTGCTACGCAACTTGGCTCGCCACCGGTTTCCTGCTCTGGCCATCCTACCCCGTCCTGGCGCTCGCCATCCTGGCTTTGACCGCCGCATTGCAATCGTCGATCATGCACGAAGTGCTGCACGGGCATCCGACACGCAACGCGCGGGTCAATGAAGCCTTCGTGTTCCTGCCGATCGGTCTGGTCTGGCCATTCCGCCGCTTCAAGACCATTCATCTGCGCCACCACGCCGACGAGCGGCTGACGGACCCGCTGGACGATCCGGAAAGCTATTATCAGGCGCTCTGGCAGCACGACGAACTGCCGCCGACGATGAAATTCCTACTCAAGATCAACAACACCATGGCCGGCCGCTTCGTGCTTGGCCCGTGGCTGTCCTGCGTCGGCTTCTTCATCGACGATGCCAAGCAGGTGATCGCCGGTGACAAGGCGATCCGCAAGGCCTGGCTGCTGCATGCGATCGGCCTTGCCGTCGTGATGCCGATCGTGCAGTTCGGCTTCGGCATCCCGCTGTGGCTTTACATTCTGGTGCCGGTCTGGCTCGGCCAGTCGCTGATCTCGATCCGTACTTTCGCCGAGCATCAATGGTCGGAACATCCGGAAGGCCGCACGGTGATCGTCGAGCGCTCGCCGCTGTCGTTCCTGTTCCTCAACAACAATTTGCACTTCGTCCATCACAAGACCCCGACCGTGGCCTGGTACAAGCTGCCCAAGCTGTTTCGCGATCGCCGTGAGGAATGGCTGCGGATGAACAATGGCTATGCCTATCCCAACTATTTCGCGCTGATCAAAGCCTATGCGTTCAAGGCGAAGGAGCCGATCGTGCACCCGGTGCTGCGGCGTCAAGCCGAGCCGGGCAGGGCCTTCAAGCCGCGCATCAGGGCGCGCAGCATCAGCGGACTCGGCAGTGCGCCGGTTCCCGCAGAGCCGCCGAAGGAATAATTCCGGTCTACCCGGAATCCGTGTCGGCCAATTCTGATTGGGCGCCGCGTTTTTGCGATCATTTTTCCAGACATGATGATTTGATATCCGGCATGAGTGAATTGGTTGCGGCGTTGCCGATGTATGACTGGCCCGAAATACGCGGCGAGGTCGACGCGCAATGGGCGCTGTTGCGCGACGCGTTTCGGCAAAAGGGTATCGACGCACCGCAAACCATCGTGCGGCGCAATGGAGACCTGCCGCCGATACCGGGCGGTATTCGTGATGCTGCCGGTGCATTGATCGCACCCGACCCAGTGACATTGCCGCCGGACGAACTCGATTTTCACAGACTGTGGCTGCACCCGGCGCTGCTGTTCGCGCAGACCTGCTGGGGGCCGATGGAACTCGGCCTGTCCAGGCATGTGCAGGTGGTTGCCCAGCCAAGCTACGACGCCTACGAAGGCGGGCAGGGCGAGCTCTATTCCAGCGCCATCGTCATGCTGGCGGATGGCGCGCCGTCGGTTGCCTCGCCCAATGACGGCAGCCCGCTGATCCCACTAGATCGGATCCGCGGCAAGCGCTTCACCTTCAACAGCCTCGATTCGATGTCGGGGTTCCTCGGTTTGACGCGCGACCTGGAGGCGATGGGCGAGAGCCTTGACCTCTTTGCCTCGCGCAGCGAAAGCGGTGGGCACCGTTCCTCGATCGTCGCAATTGCAGAGGGCAAGGCCGATATAGCGGCCATCGACTGCAAGAGCTGGGCACTGGCGCAGCGTTTCGAGCCGGCGGCGAAAAGGGTGGCGGTCGTTGGCTGGACCGGACGGCGCAAAGGCCTGCCCTACATCACCGCCGCAGGGACACCGGAAAAGACGGTTGGGGCGTTGCGCGAGGCCATTGCCGGGCTAGCCGAGCAGTCTCTTATCCAACGGGTAGGTTGAGAGCTGTTCGTTGCCCGTCTCGGTGATCAGTATCTGTTCCTCGATCTTGACGCCTTCGCGCCCGCCAAGCCTGCCGATATAGCTTTCCACGCACAGCACCATGCCCGGTTCCAGCACGCCGTCCGGAGTGTCCGATGTCCAGTCGCTGGCATGCGGCAAGGTCGGGTATTCATCGGCCAGGCCGACGCCGTGATAGAGCACGCCGTAGCGCGTCGGGAAGCAGTCGCCGGGCGGCACCGCCGAGCGTTCGACGAGGTCGCGAAACGAGATGCCTGGCTGCATCAGTGCCGTGTTGTGCCCGATCTGGTCGGCAGCGATGCGGAACAGGTCGCGCTGTTCGCTGGTCGGCTTTCCATCGCCGCACAGCCATGTGCGCGACAGGTCGGCGCAGAAGCCGTAGGGGCCGATCAGGTCGGTGTCGAAGGCGACGAGATCGCCAGCCTCGATCTTGCGCGACGAGCATTCCTGGAACCACGGATTGGTGCGCGGGCCTGACGTCAGCAGTCGCGTCTCGATCCATTCGCCGCCGCGCGCGATGTTGCCGCGGTGCAGTTC
>NZ_RZOM01000715.1:0-3242 GCF_003999175.1 Mesorhizobium sp. M7A.F.Ca.ET.027.03.2.1
ATCCTGAACGTCATGCAGTCGGCCTATATAGAGACGGCCGAGCTCAAGGGGCTGCGGCAGATCGAGATTATCCGTCGCCATGCATTCCCGAACGCCATCGCGCCGGTGATCAATGTGGTAATGCTCAACCTAGCCTTCCTGATCGTCGGCGTCGTCGTCGTCGAGGTGATCTTCGTTTACCCCGGCATGGGGCAGTATCTTGTTGACCATGTCTCGAAGCGCGACGTGCCGGTCGTGCAGGCCGTCGGCCTGATCTTCGCGGCCGTTTATATTGGCCTGAACATCATCGCTGACGTCGCCGCAATCATTGCCAACCCGCGGCTGAGGCATCCCAAATGAGCGTCTCGTCAGCCCCACTCGCCAAAGGCCGGCGTCGCATACCCATCGGTGCCGCGATCGGCCTGTTCTTCATCGGATTGTTCCTCTTCGCGGCGACTTTCGCGCCGCTGATCTCACCGCATCCACTGGGCGAGATCGTCGGGGACGTTTGGATGCCCATGTCCGGCGAGCACTGGTTCGGCACTGACAATCTCGGAAGGGATCTGCTCTCGCGCATGATTTATGGCGCCCGCACTACGATCTTGATAGCGGCCGCCGCTACCGCGCTTTCCTTTACGCTTGGGTCGATACTCGGCTTCACCGCAGCCGTCATCGGTGGCTGGTTCGACATGACGATGTCGCGGTTCGTGGATCTGTTGATGTCGATCCCGACGCTGATCTTCGGTCTTGTCGTGCTGTCGGTGCTCCCATCCAACGTGGTGACACTGATATTAGTCATGGGTACATTGGACTCTACCCGCGTTTACCGGCTGTCACGCGCGGTCGCCGCCGACATCAACGCAATGGACTTCGTCGAGGCGGCCAAATTGCGGGGCGAAGACCGCGCCTGGATCATTTTCCGCGAGATTTTGCCCAATGCGCTGTCGCCGCTAGTCTCCGAACTCGGCCTGCGCTTCATCTTCGCCGTGCTCTTCCTGTCTGCCCTGTCCTTCCTTGGGCTTGGTGTGCAGCCGCCACAAGCCGACTGGGGCGGAATGGTGAAAGAGAACAAAGATGGCATTGTTTTCGGTATTTCCGCTGCCCTTATCCCAGCCGGGGCCATCGCAGCACTCGCCATCTCAGTCAATCTCGTCGCGGATTGGATCCTTAACCGGACCACCTCTCTCAGGGGAGGGCGCGGCAATGCCTAAGGCGGCAATGAAACGACCTCATGACGAAAGCTGCTCGTTGCTCGAAATCAGGAAACTGCGGATCGAAGCAACCTCCTACTCGCCGGGGGGCGATCCGCAGAATACCGTCATTGTGGACGACGTTTCGCTAAAGCTGGAGAAAGGCCGCGTCTTGGGCCTGATCGGCGAGTCCGGCGCCGGCAAATCGACTATTGGTCTGGCCTCGATGGGATATGGGCGAGGCGGCGTGCGCATCACCGGGGGCGAAGTCCTCCTCAACGGGCGCAACATTCTAGCACGGGGCGTCCAGGGATTGCGCAAAGTGCGCGGCAACAAGGTCTGTTATGTCGCGCAGTCGGCTGCCGCAGCGTTCAACCCGGCGCTTCGTTTGATGGAGCAAGTCATAGAGTCCGCGTTGCTGCACCGTATCGCGACCCGAGCCGAAGCGGAGAGGCGCGCCATAGCACTGTTCAAAAAGCTCGGCCTACCCAACCCGGAAACCATCGGCCGTCGTTACCCGCACCAGGTTTCGGGCGGTCAATTGCAGCGCGTCATGACAGCCATGGCGCTATGCTCCGAGCCCGACCTTATCGTCTTTGACGAGCCCACCACGGCGCTCGACGTGACGACACAGATCGATGTGCTCGCTGCAATAAAGGATGCGATCCGTGATACTGGCGTCGCGGCCCTTTATATTACGCATGACCTTTCGGTCGTTGCCCAAGTCTCGGACGAGATCATGGTGCTTCGCCACGGCAAAATGGTCGAGCATGGCGAGACGCGGCAGATCATCGAGGCACCGCGGACGGAGTACACCAAGGCGCTGGTGTCGGTACGTTCGATCGAGCATCAGGAAAAGAGGCCGGCAGCCTGTCCGGTGCTCGAGGTGAGGAATATCACCGCGGCTTACGGCGGTCATGTAAAGGTGCTGCAGGAAGTTTCAATCGAGGTCCATCCCGGTCAGACGCTGGCCGTGGTGGGCGAGTCCGGCTCGGGTAAGTCCACGCTTGCGCGCGCCATCACCGGTCTGCTGCCGCCCACATCCGGCATGATCACCTTTGCCGGTCGCACGCTCATGCCGAGGCTTGCGGAGCGCTCGACGGACGATCTGCGCGAACTGCAACTGATTTACCAAATGGCTGACGTGGCGATGAATCCGCGCCAGACAGTTGGCACCATTATCGGCCGTCCGCTCGAATTCTATTTCGGGATGCGCGGTCGTGAGCGCGATCATCGCGTGGCGGAACTGCTCGACGAGATCGAGATGGGCAAGGGTTTCGTCGATCGCTATCCTGCCGAACTCTCGGGCGGCCAGAAACAGCGCGTCTGTATTGCTCGCGCGCTCGCCGCCAGGCCGAAACTTATCATCTGCGACGAGGTGACCAGCGCTCTCGACCCGCTCGTGGCTGATGGCATCCTCAAGCTGCTGCTGCGTCTGCAGAAGATCGAGGACGTGGCGTATCTGTTCATCACCCACGATCTCGCGACGGTAAAGGCGATCGCCGATTCCATCGCAGTGATGTATCAAGGAAGGGTCGTGCGCTATGGCTCCAAGACCGAAGTGCTCACCCCGCCCTTCGACGCATATACTGACCTTCTGCTCTCTTCAGTTCCCGAGATGGAGCTTGGCTGGTTGGAAAGCGCCATAAAGGGGCGCCGCATGGCAAGCGGGGGGAACTGATCTCTGGCCGCACCATATTGGCGTTGAACGCACTCCGGCGTGTTGAGGAGAGGCCAGGTAGGCGGCGGGAATTCTCGACTTGGCAGCGAATTCCAGGCAGGTCACCCGACTGGGGGCAGGCAAGAGCGCCTGCCGGCGCACGCTGATCGGGGTGAATCCCCAGCTCGCTACCCAAGCTCCCAAATCGACCAAAGACGTAACGCGACGCTTTTTTCCTCTCTGGCTTTCCCAAATGCAGCCCACTGAGATGGACGATTTAACTTCCGAACGATGGTGAAGCCCGAATGCGAGAACGTCGTCCCGTGTGTCCGTCGCGGAGGCGCGCCCGGCCGTAGGAAAACACCGATTTACTGCATCAATGACGTATGGTCGAAGTACGAACGCATAGTAGC
>NZ_RZOM01000716.1:0-3242 GCF_003999175.1 Mesorhizobium sp. M7A.F.Ca.ET.027.03.2.1
GCAACAGCCCGCCATATCGGTGCGGCGGGCGATCAGGCATTGAGCGCCGGCAGTGGGATCGGAGAGGGACGTGCTCGGCGCTGGCCGATAGCCAGATTCATAAAGCTGCGGGCATCGGTGTGTCACGAAAAAATATCAGTACGAAAATTACCAAGCGGTTTCGTCCCACGCAATCCACAAGCGCCTTCCCCGAAATCGCGGCTCCGGCAGCGGCTGTTCCCGACAGAGGAGGAACAAAAAATATGGCCCGGAATTGAGACTGACGAATTGGAGGATCTGGCCATGGACAGCAGGGAAGAAAAGATCAAACGGCGAGCCCATGAAATCTGGGAACAAGAGGGCAGGCCGGCTGGCCGCGAGCAGGAGCACTGGGACCAGGCCGTGCAGGAGATCGAGGCTGAGGGTTCGGAGACTGAACGTGGCCCGGTTTTGCCTGATCCGACAGTTGCAGCCGATTCCAATAGCTTGAAGCGTTGATCGTCAGATGCCGTGGCGTCTTGAGAGGACGATCAGGCAACCAAATTGGTGGAACCTGGTTTGCCGGACAGCAACCAGAGGAGGTTTCGATGAAGAGGTTCTTTTCACTCCTGGTCCTGGCCGCTGGCCTTACGCTCGGCGCCTGCGACAACAATATCGAGCCGATGAAAGCCAACACCGGCCCCATCAACAAGAACCCACAAGTTGACCAGGCCGCCAGGCCAGAGTCCGCGACTGGTGATGATAAGCCAGCTATTGCGCCTCAGAGCCAATGAACTCCGTCTCACATTGCGACACACCTGTGCTGCGCGTCGCCTATCTCGATGGTGGACCGCAGGACGGCGCCCCGGTTATCCTGCTGCATGGCTGGCCCGACGACGCGACGACATACGCTCGGATTTCGCCGGTCCTTCATGAAGCTGGCTTCCGGACGTTTTCGCCTTGGTTGCGGGGCTTCGGGCCGACATCGTTCCTGTCAAAAGAAATCATGCGCTCGGGCGAGATTGCCGCGATGGCGCAGGATGTGCTGGATTTTGCCGATGCGCTGGGCCTCAGCCGCTTTGCGGTCGTCGGACACGATTGGGGTGCCCGGATATCCTATCTGCTCGCGTCGGTTTTCCCGGACCGCATCAAGTGCTGTGCTGCGCTGTCGCTCGGCTGGCAACCAGGCAAACCAGCAACGCCGGCGCCCGGACAAGCGAAAGCATTTTGGTATCAATGGTTCATGGCGACGGCACGGGGCGCCGAGTTCGTACGAAACAACGGCAAGGAATTCGCTAGATACCAGTGGGACAGCTGGGGTCCATCAGGCTGGTTCGACGACGCTATTTTCGATGGTGTCGCGAGTTCGTTCGAAAATCCTGACTGGGCGGATGTGACGTTGCATTCCTATCGGGTCAGATGGGAAGAGGCCGAGCCCGATCCACGCTATGCCGAACTTGCCCGCCGGCAAGCAGCGGTCAAGATCATCACGGTGCCGATCCTGACGCTCCATGGTGGCGACGACCGCGTTGTGTTTGCCCAGTCCTCAGAGGGGCTCGAAGAGCATTTCACCGCGTTCTATAGGCGGGTGGTGCTGGATGGCATCGGACACTTCCCGACGCGTGAGGCTTCTGATCAGGTTGCGCGATTGTTGGCTGCGTTTCTCGACAGCCATGGCAAACGCTGAAGTGGAGTCATCATCCAACCTCATAGTAGAGGCCGGAACCTGACGCATCGCCGCGCATTTCGTCTCCATGCATGACGAACCGAAATGCGGTCTCGCAATCATCGGCAGCCAGGGAGAATTTGAATGCAAGCTTCAGACGCAATCTCAGCACACCATGCTGGCCAGCTGGCCATAGAACCGTTTGCCGGCACGGTGACGGTACGATTTTCCGACGCCATAGTCGCTGCTACGGAACGGGCGAAAGTGCTTCAGGAAGAAGGACATGAGCCCGTGTTCTACATCCCTTTCGAAGACATCTATTTCGACCTTTTCGAAAAGACGAACACCACCAGCCGCTCCCCTTCGAAAGGCACCGCGAGCTACTGGCGCGTCCATGCGGTTGGCAGCTCGGCTGACGATTTCATGTGGGCATACGAGACGCCTGAAACCGCGGCGCGGCCCATTGCACGTCATGGTGCATTCGATCCGGAAAAGGCGCGCATCGATGCTGAGCCCGCGGAGGACAGACGGCACACGCCCCACGTCCCGGAGTAGATTGCCCGTTCGCAGCGGGGCGATCTGAATTCAAGGCTGGTGCTGACGGCGCGGAAACTCGTCATCAAGGATGCGTAGTGCCTCCTCATATTTGACAGTCGATGCCCCGACCTGTCGGGCCTGCCAGATATTGTCCGCCAGATCCGCGCGCTTCACCGGCAGCGCCAGTGGATTCGATGCCGCTCGTCGCACGAACGCGAAGTAGTCCTCGCCATCTCTGCGCGACATGGCGTCGACGGCCGAAGCGATCGTCGGGCCAAAACCGGCCTCGTCCAACCTGGTCCGGTTCCAGCCTTCGCCCTTTTCCACGACGTCATGGAGATAGGCGACGACCTTCTGGTCCCTGGTTTCGACCGCGTCGACGACCCGGCGGCAGTGCTCGATATACGGTCTCCCGGTCTTGTCGCGCTGTGCTGCGTGGACCTCTTCGGCAATCTTGGCCGCCCGGTAAAAGATGCTCATCTGGCTTGCCCTTCAGACATGGTTTTACCATCGCTCCTCGGTATCGTGGTGCGGCAGGTCTATTCCGCAGCAAACCCAGCCAAGTCGCTGCCTCGATCCATAATTATAGCGCGGCTCCAGGCGAGCCGGATCGTCGAACGTTCCGACATGCAACGCGATCTCTCCGGGCGATGCGTCATAGGCAAGGCTGAGCGGCGATCCGCAGGCGGAGCAGAAGCCCCTCCGGGCAATCGGTGAAGATCTGCGATAGGTCGGCGTCGCATTGGTCCAGGTCACGCTTTGGGAAGGCACCCAGGCCAGAACCGCGAACGCACTGCCGGTCGTTCGCCGGCACATATCACAATGGCAATAATGCACTCTCGGTTCGCTTCCAACGCGGAAGCGGATCGTGCCGCAGAGACATCCTCCGCTCAGTTCCATTTTGGCGCCCCGGCTGACTTGCGGCTCCAACGTCTATCGCGCGGTCTCATGCGAGCACCTCCATTCATCTCAGCGGAAACGCCAGCCATTTGCGTCGGTTCCTGTGGCTATCTCAGGAACCAGTGCTTGCGCGCGGCGTTGCGTGTCTTTGCCGACAATGGGAGGAAACAGGGAAATGCAT
>NZ_RZOM01000717.1:0-3240 GCF_003999175.1 Mesorhizobium sp. M7A.F.Ca.ET.027.03.2.1
CGCCTATGGCGCGGCGATCTTCCACCTGTTCACGCATGCCTTCTTCAAGGCGCTGCTGTTCCTCGGCTCGGGCTCGGTCATCCATGCCGTGTCCGACGAGCAGGATATGCGCAAGATGGGCGGCCTCAGGAAACTGATCCCGACCACCTACTGGATGATGGTGATCGGCACGCTGGCGCTGACCGGCGTCGGCATTCCGGTGACGGTCATCGGCACCGCCGGCTTCTTCTCCAAGGACGCCATCATCGAGAGCGCCTTTGCCGGCCACAATTCGGTTGCCGGCATGGCCTTCGTGCTTTTGGTCATCGCCGCCTGCTTCACCTCCTTCTACTCCTGGCGGCTGATCTTCATGACCTTCCACGGCAAGCCGCGGGCGAGCCATGAGGTGATGCACCATGTCCATGAATCGCCGCCGGTGATGCTGGTGCCGTTGTTCATCCTGGCCGCGGGCGCGCTGTTTGCCGGCGTCATCTTCCACGGCGCCTTCATCGGCGAGGGCTATGCCGAGTTCTGGAAGGCATCGCTGTTCACACTGCCTGACAATCACATCCTGCACGACATCCACGAATTGCCGCTGTGGGTCGAACTGTCGCCCTTCATCGCCATGCTGAGCGGCTTCGCGCTGGCCTGGAAATTCTACATCCGCTCGCCGGAAATGCCGGTCAACCTGGCCGCGCAGCATCGCGGGCTCTACGCCTTCCTGCTCAACAAGTGGTATTTCGACGAGCTCTACGACTTCCTGTTCGTGCGTCCGGCCAAGCGCCTCGGCCATTTCCTGTGGAAGACCGGCGACGGCACCATCATCGACGGCCTCGGCCCGGATGGCATTTCGGCGCGCGTCGTCGATGTCACCGACCGCATCGTCAAGCTGCAGACCGGCTATCTCTACCACTACGCCTTCGCCATGCTGATCGGCGTTGCCGCACTCGTCACCTGGATGATGCTCTGATGACCGCCTGGCCAATCCTCTCGCTGGTCACCTTCCTGCCGCTGGTTGGTGTGCTGCTTATCCTGTTCATCAATGACGACAGCGAAAATGCACGCCGCAACATCCGCGCCATCGCGCTGTTGACGACGATTTTCACGTTCATCATCTCGCTGTTCATCTGGACCGGATTCGACAATTCGCAGTCCGGCTTCCAGTTCGTCGAGAAGGTCGCCTGGCTCGACTCCGGCATTTCCTACCATATGGGCGTCGACGGCATCTCGATGCTGTTCGTCATCTTGACGACGTTCCTGATGCCGCTCTGCATCCTGGCGTCGTGGGAATCGATCGAGAAGCGCGTGAAGGCCTACATGATCGCCTTCCTGCTGCTCGAAACGCTGATGATCGGCGTGTTCTGCGCGCTGGACATCGTGCTGTTCTACGTCTTCTTCGAAGCCGGCCTGATCCCGATGTTCATCATCATCGGCGTCTGGGGCGGCAAGCGGCGCGTCTACGCCTCGTTCAAGTTCTTCCTCTACACGCTCGCCGGCTCGGTGCTGATGCTGCTCGCCATCATGGCGATGTTCTTCCAGTCCGGCACAACCGACATCCCGACGCTGCTGACCCACAACTTCCCGGCCAACATGCAGACATGGCTATGGCTTGCTTTCTTCGCCTCCTTCGCGGTGAAGATGCCGATGTGGCCGGTGCACACCTGGCTGCCCGACGCGCACGTCGAGGCGCCGACGGCGGGCTCCGTCATCCTGGCCGGCATCCTGTTGAAGATGGGCGGGTACGGTTTCCTGCGCTTCTCCTTGCCGATGTTCCCGCTGGCGTCGGAAATGTTCGCGCCGCTGGTCTTCGCGCTGTCCGTCGTCGCCATCATCTACACCTCGCTGGTGGCGCTGATGCAGGAGGACATGAAGAAGCTGATCGCCTATTCGTCGGTTGCTCATATGGGCTTCGTCACCATGGGCATCTTCGCCATGAACCAGGAAGGCGTGCAGGGCGCGATCTTCCAGATGCTCAGCCACGGCCTCGTCTCCGGCGCGCTGTTCCTGTGCGTCGGCGTCATCTACGACCGCATGCACACACGTGAGATCGCGGCCTATGGCGGCCTGGTCAACAACATGCCGAAATACGCCACGGTGTTCCTGATCTTCACCATGGCCAATGTCGGCCTGCCCGGTACCAGCGGCTTCGTCGGCGAGTTCCTGACCATGCTCGGCGTGTTCCGGGTCAACACCTGGGTGGCGTTCTTCGCCGCCACCGGCGTCATCCTGTCGGCCGCCTACGCGCTCTGGCTCTACCGCCGGGTGATCTTCGGTGCGCTGACCAAGGACAGCCTGAAGGGCCTGCTCGACCTGTCGCTGCGCGAGAAGGTGATCATCTACCCGCTGGTCGTTCTGGTCATCTTCTTCGGCGTCTATCCCGCCCCGGTCTTCGACGCGACGGCCGAATCGGTCAAGTCGCTCGTCACCAATGTCACTGCATCCATCGGCGCCGCGCAGACCGCGGCGGCGAACTGACCAGAGGTTTTGCGAACCATGACGCCGGACCTTCTCTCCAGCCTGTCGCTCTCGACGCCAGAGCTGATCCTTGCCGTCGGCGCGCTGGCGCTGCTGATGGTCGGAGCCTATTCGCGCGCCAACACGGCCAACACGGTAACCGGCCTTGCGGTGGCCGTGCTGGCGATCGCAGGCGCCTGGCTGATCTTCCGGACCGGGCAGGGCAGCGCTTACGGCAATGCCTTCATCCAGGATTCCTTCGCCCGCTTCATGAAGGTGCTGGCGCTGGTCGGCTCGGCGGTGACGCTGGTGATGTCGATGCGCTTTGCCAAGGCTGAACGCTTCGACAAGTTCGAATATCCGGTGCTGATCCTGCTGTGCACGCTCGGCATGATGCTGATGATCTCCGCCAATGGCATGATCGGCCTCTATCTCGGCCTCGAACTGCAATCGCTGGCGATCTACGTGCTGTGCGCGATCAACCGCGACAATCTGCGTTCGACTGAGGCTGGCCTCAAATATTTCGTCCTCGGCGCGCTGTCCTCGGGCATGCTGCTCTATGGCATCAGCCTGGTCTACGGCTACACCGGCAACACCGGCTTCCAGGAGATCGCTTCTGCGCTCGGCAGCGGCGAGCGCCAGCTTGGCCTCGTTTTCGGCCTCGTCTTCGTGCTGGCCGGTCTGGCCTTCAAAATCTCGGCGGTGCCGTTCCACATGTGGACGCCAGATGTCTATGAGGGCGCGCCGACACCGGTGACGGCCTTTTTGGCGGCAGCACCCAAGATGGCGGCGATGGCGCTTATGGTG
>NZ_RZOM01000718.1:0-3237 GCF_003999175.1 Mesorhizobium sp. M7A.F.Ca.ET.027.03.2.1
GATTCAAGGTGGTGGAGCGGACTTTGTGCGCCCAGGTGGACGCCGGTTTTCCCAACGCCCTGGTTGGCGTCAAGGACGTGTTCGAGTAGGGCCATTTCCACCACCAATCGAGGTTTTCTGAAGCCGCATGCCTGCCGAGATCCGCACGGCCCGCGCGTCTGACGTCGATGATCTCGCCGCCATTGAGAAAGCTGTTTTCTCAAGCGACCGTATTTCCCGCCGCTCCTTTCGCCTGTTCATCGAGCGTGAAACCGCCGAGACGCTGGTCGCCGAAGTCGACGGCCGCGTGGCCGGCTACGCGATCGTGCTGTTTCGCAAGGGCAGCGGCGTGGCGCGCCTCTACTCGATTGCGACCAGTCCGTTTTTCGGCGGGCTGGGTGTCGGCCGCATGCTGCTCGGATCCGCCGAAGATGCCGCCTTCGAGCACGACCGCATGATGCTACGTCTCGAAGTTCGCGAGGACAACAGCCGCGCGATCCGCATCTACGAACAGGCCGGGTATCGCAAGATCGGCCGCGAGCCCGGCTACTATGAGGATGGCGAAACGGCACTTCGCTACGAAAAGACCTTGCGTGGTGACATTCCGATCGCCACCAAGGTGCCGTTCTACCCGCAGACCTGCGAATTCACCTGCGGCCCTTGCTGCCTGATGATGGCGATGGCCAATTTCGATCGCGGCTTCGTGCCGGATCCGGTCATGGAAATCCGCCTGTGGCGTGAAGCGACGACCGTCTTCATGATGTCGGGTCCCGGTGGTTGCGAGCCATTCGGCCTCGCTGTCTCGGGCTACGAAAGCGGGCTCGCGGTGGAGATCTACGTTTCCTTCTATGGCGCGTTGTTCCTGCAATCGGTACGCAGTGAGGACAAGCGCAGGGTGATGGAACTGGCCCAGGTCGACTTTCGCCGACGCGCGGAACTTTACGGCATCCCGGTGAATTACCGTGCGTTCACAATCGACGATATCCGCGCTGCGATCGCTGGGGGAAAGCTGGTGCTGGTGCTGATCAGCGGCTTCCTGATGTTTGGCAAGAAGGTGCCGCACTGGGTGCTGGCGATCGGCGATGACGGCGACCATATCCTGATCCACGACCCTTGGGTCGAGGACGAAAGGCAGGAGACTGTCCTTGATGCAGCCAACATTCCCGTGCCTTACGGCATCTTCATGAACATGGCGCAGTTCGGTCGCGATGGATTGCGTGCCGCCATCACTCTGGGAAAGCGTGACAGATAATGACCTGGGTCATCCTTACCGGCAGGCAGAGCGATCTCGACCAGGTGGCGACACCGCACAAGATCATCACCAATCGCGACTATCTCGCGCACCCGTCACTGTTTCGCGGCCAGCGGCCGAAGGTCATCAACCTGTCGAACAATTACGGCTACCAGAGCCGCGGCTACTATGCGTCGCTGCTGGCAAGCTCGCGCGGCCACAAGGTGATCCCGACGGTCGAAACGATGATCGACCTGTCGGAGCGCAAGCTCTATGAACACGCGCTGCCGGAACTGGAACTGGCGCTCAACAAATGCCGCAAGGATCTCGGCGGCGTTTTTCCGCAAAAGGTCTGCATCTTCTTCGGCATCGGCCCGTCGAAAATCTGGGACCGCTTCGCCAAACTTCTGTTCGACTGGTTCCGCGCGCCGGCGCTCGAAGTCCACATCAAGGACAGCGCCGAATGGGCCTCGATCCGCAAGATCGGTTTCCATCCGCTGGCGCGGATGACCGAGGACGAGGAAAAAAGCTTCATCCAGTGCCTGGAGACCTACACCAACCGCGAATGGCGCGACACCAAGGGCCGCACGCCGGCGCGCTACACCTTCGCCACGCTGGTCGACCCGCATGAGGAATTGCCGCCATCGGAGATATCGTCGCTGCGCTATTGGGCCAAGATCGCCGAGAAGATGGGTGTCGAAATCGAGCCGATCACCAAGCGGGACCTCGCCAAGCTCGCCAATTACGACGCGCTGTTCATTCGCGAGACCACCTCGATCTCCAACCACACCTATCGTTTCGCCCGCCGCGCCCAGCAGGAAGGCATGCCGGTGATCGACGATCCACTGTCGATGATCCGCTGCACCAACAAGGTCTATCTCAACGAGCTGATGGCCTACAACAAGGTGCCGGTACCGCCGACGGTGATGATCGCCGGCACCTCGGATCTCGAATTGGCAGCGCAGACGCTGGGCTTTCCGCTGGTGCTGAAAATCCCGGATTCGTCGTTCTCGCGCGGCGTCAAGAAATGCGCCAATTTCGAGGAACTGAAGACGCTTGCTACCGAATGGCTGGAGGATTCCGACCTTCTGATCGCGCAAAAATTCATTCCGACCGAGTATGACTGGCGCGTCGGCGTGCTCGGCGGCCAGCCGCTGTTTGCCGTGCATTATCTGATGGCCAAGAAGCACTGGCAGATCGTCAACCATAAGGCCAACGGCAAGCCCGACCAGGGCGGCATCAAGACCTTCACGCTGAAGGAGACGCCCGCGCATGTCGTCGAGACGGCTGTGAAGGCGGCGCGCTGCATCGGCGACGGGCTCTACGGCGTCGACCTCAAGGAGACCAAGGACGGCGTCTTCGTCATCGAGGTCAACGACAATCCCAACCTCGACCATGGCTGGGAGGATTCCGGCGAGAAGGACGAGGTCTGGGTGCGGCTGACGCAGTGGTTCCTGGAGCGGCTGGACCGGCCGGGGCGGTAGTTTGATCGGGGGTAGAACATGCAGTTTATCGTGATCGAGGATTTCACCGGCTGCGACCGCAAGGAGATCTATCGCCGCTTTCGCGACCGGGGCCGCCTGAAACCGGACGAGCTTCTCGTGCACCACAGCTGGATCGCGGCGGACATGAGCCGCTGCTTCCTGCTGGTGGAGACCGATGACGTCACGCTGCTGCAGCGTTGGGTCATCGAATGGGCGGATCTGGTGGAGTTCGAGATCATCCCTGTGGCGACAAACAAGGACATGGCTGAGGCCTTGAGCGGGCACCTCTGATCATCGCCGCACGCTACGTCAACGCAGTGCCGGCGAGTTCACTGCGCGTCGGCATTCGTCGATCAGCCACTGGCGAAACGCCGCCACGACGTCGCGCCTGGCGCTGCGCTCGGGGATCGTCAGGCAATAGGGCTGGCGCAGCTCCAGTGCCTGGGCGAGGGGCCTGACAAGCCGGCCGTCTTCCAGCGCCTCGGCACAGTAGATCCCTTGCGCCAGCGCCACGCCCAATCCCGAAATCGCAAGGTCGAGCGC
>NZ_RZOM01000719.1:0-3236 GCF_003999175.1 Mesorhizobium sp. M7A.F.Ca.ET.027.03.2.1
CAGGAACTGCGCGTTGCCGCCTTCCTGCCAGGCCGGCGGCGTCAGGAAGAAGTCGCGGAACTGATCGTCCGGCGAATGGGGCGCCAGCAGCGGCGCGAAGATGGCGATCAGGATCAGCAGCGCAAAGACGAAGAGCCCGATCACCGCGCCCTTGTTGACGGAGAAGTAATGCCAGAACTCGCCGAACATCTGCAGCCTGGCGTCCTGCGGCTTGACGACGGTCGCGGCTTCGATGGTGGCTGGGCCTTCGTTGCTCATGTCAGTTGGCCCGGATGCGTGGGTTGATGACGGCGTAGAGCACGTCGACGATGAGGTTCACCGACATGACGATCAGCGCGATCAAAAGCAACCCGCCCTGCACGGTGAAATAGTCGCGCTTGGAAATGGCGTCGATCATCCATTTGCCGATGCCGGGCCAGGAGAAGATGCTCTCGGTCAGGATGGCGCCGGTCAAAAGCGTGCCGACCTGCAGGCCGATGGTGGTGACGACCGGGATCAGCGCGTTGCGGAAGGCATGCAGGCCGATGACGCGGCGCGGCGCCAGGCCCTTGGCACGCGCGGTGCGGACATAGTCCTCACCCAGCACTTCGAGCATCGCCGAGCGCGTCTGCCTGGCGATGACTGCGAGCGGGATAGTGCCGAGCACGATCGTGGGCAGGACGAGGTGCGACAGTGCCGAGCGGAATGCGCCCTTCTGGCCCGAGATCAGCGAATCGATGGTCATGAAACCGGTCACCGGCTTGAAGAAATAGAGAAGGTCGATGCGGCCGGAAACCGGCGTCCAGTGCAGCGTGCCGGAGAAGACGATGATCAGCAGCAGGCCCCACCAGAAGATCGGCATGGAATAGCCCGCCAGCGCCGTGCCCATCGTCAGCTGATCGAACCAGGAACCGCGACGGATGGCGGCGAAGATGCCGGCGGCGACACCCAGGATGACGGCAAAGATCATGGCGAAGATGGCGAGTTCGACCGTTGCCGGGAAGCGCACCAGGAAATCCTTCAGCACCGGCGTCTTGGTGGAAAACGAGGTGCCGAAATCACCGCTGAGGATGTTGGTCAGATAGGTCAGATATTGTTGCCAGATCGGCAGGTCGAAACCGAACTGGTGCATCAGCGCCGTGTGGCGTTCGGGCGACAGGCCGCGTTCGCCCGCAAGCACCAGCACCGGATCACCGGGCAGGATGCGCACGAAGCCAAAGGCGAGGATGGTTATCCCGATGAAGGTCGGGATGATGAGGGCGAGCTTGCCGAGGATATAACGCAGCATGGCGGGCGAGTGGGGGCGTCACCATATGGTGGCGCCCCCGTTTCGCAACCTTATTCGGCGATATCGACGCCGTCGAAGCGGTGGATACCGAGCGGATCCATCGCAAAGCCGGTGACGGTCTTCTGCATCGGCATGAACACCTTGGAGTGAGCGAGCGTCGCCCAGGGTGCCTGTTCCTTGAAGATGACCTGTGCCTGTTCATAGAGCTTGGTGCGCTCGGCCTGATCCGAAACGGTCTTGGCCTTGTTGATGAGCGCATCGAAGTCCTTGTTGCACCATTCCGCGCGGTTGTTCGAACCGACGGAAGCGCAGCTCAGGAGCACGCCGAGGAAGTTGTCCGGATCGCCATTGTCGCCGGTCCAGCCGACGATGACGGCGCCGTCGTGATCGACCGCGGAAGCGCGCTTGAGGTATTCACCCCAATCATAGCTGACGATCTCGACGGTGACGCCGACCTTGGCGAAGTCCGCCTGGATCAGCTCGGCGGTACGGCGCGCGTTCGGCATATACGGGCGCGACACCGGCATGGCCCAGACGTTCATCTTGAGGTCCTTGACGCCGGCCTCTTCAAGCAGCTTCTTGGCTGCATCCGGATCGTAAGGATCGTCCTTCACTTCCTTGTTGTAGGACCACATGGTCGGCGGGATCGGATTGATCGCCACCTGGCCGGCGCCCTGGAAGACGGCGTCGATGATGGCCTTCTTGTTGATGGCCATGTTGAGCGCCTTGCGGACGCGCACGTCGTCGAACGGCTTCTGCTGGGTGTTGTACATCAGCGCGCCGACATTGAGGCCTTCCTGCTCCTCGACCTTCAGGTTCGGATCGGCCTGCAGGCCTGCGATGTCGGCCGGTGCCGGGTACGACATGATGTTGCATTCGCCGGCCTTGAGCTTCTGCGCGCGCACCGCCGGATCGGTGGTGATGGCGAAGACCAGATCGTCGATCTTCTGCTTGCCGCCCCAATAGTCCGGGTTGGCCTTGTAACGGATGGCGGCGTCGGTCTGGTAGTCGACGAAGATGAACGGACCGGTGCCGATCGGCTTCTGGTTGAACAGCTCAGGCGTCTTGTCGGCCTGCAGCTTGTCGGCATATTCCTTGGAGACGACCGAAGCGAAATCCATGCCCAGCGTTGGAATGAAAGTGATCGCCGGCTCCTTGAGGGTGAACTTCACCGTCAGGTCGTCGACCTTCTCGACCTTGGCGATGTTTTCGCCGAACTGGTCATTGTAATACTGGTATGCAATGCCCGGAATGTACTGAAACCAAGGGCCGTTCTTGTCGACCTGGCGTTCGAACGAGAACACCACGTCGTCAGCGTTGAAGTCGCGCGTCGGGGTGAAATAGTCGGTCGCGGCGAACTTGACGCCCTTGCGCAGCTTGAAGACATATTCCTTGCCATCGTCGGAGATCGTCCAGCTCTCGGCCAGGCCCGGCGAGGTCGTCGTCTTGCCGTGATCGAATTCGACAAGGCGGTTGAAGACGGTGCGCGATGACGCGTCGAACGTCTGGCCTGCGGTATACGGCGCCGGATCGAAACCCTCCGGCGAAGCTTCCGCGCAGTAGACCAGAGTTTTCGCATTGGCCACGCCGCCCAGGACGCTTGCAGCCAGCAACGCGGCTGCAAAAGTCAGCTTCTTATTCATTGAGCACTCCCTGATGTTCTTCCAAGCCCCTCTATCAGGCTCGCGAAGCGCGCATATAAGCACCGTTTTTCCGGCTTTGGAACACCCCGTTTGCTTACCCCGCGGGAAGCAGGAAAAAAATCCGCTATTTTGCCAAATTGGAGAAAAAATTAGCAGTTTCTTCCATTCACGAGATTATTAACAACCGAATTTTTTTATTGATCGCCAAGCTGACGATATAATGTTCCCCGCGCTTCCGAGCGGCCGAGGGATGCGCCAGAACACCGTTTGGCAGCGCTGGCGGCGGCAAGGACTTTCGACGGCAAATCTTTCGCCGTGTTGCCGCA
>NZ_RZOM01000071.1:0-11365 GCF_003999175.1 Mesorhizobium sp. M7A.F.Ca.ET.027.03.2.1
GCTCTATTTCGGCTGGACGCTGCCACCGACCGTTCCGACCGGCATCTGGGCACGCACGGAAATCATCGGCACGGAAGGCATGATCGACCTCGACGTCCGCGACCACGGTCTACGCATCCTGTCGCGTGGACAGTGGTCGCAACCCGACGCCCTGCACTGGCCGACCGTCAATGGCCGTATCACCGGGGATCTCTTCGAGGAGGTCCACCATTTCATTTCGGCGGTTCGCGACGACACCCCTTTCGTGATGCCGGTCGGCGACGCCCTGCGCGCCGTCGCCGTCAATGATGCGATCCTGCGCAGCGTCAAATCAGGCCTGCGCGAACCGGTCGAAGATTGGCACATCCGATGAGAGGATCCTCATGACCCGCCAACAGAACATCTGGTGCAGGCGCTTTCTCGACCTCTCGCCATTGATCCTGCTGGTCATCCTGCTGGCGATCTTCGCGCTCATCGACGCCCGCATCGTTTCAACCGCCAGCCTCATCAACATCGTCGCCCAGGCGACCCCCATCTCCATCCTGGCGCTTGGGGCTCTGATCGTTCTGCTGACGGCGGGCATCGACCTGTCCGCCGGCGTCGGCGTCGCCTTCTGCGCCGTCTTCATCGCCAGCCTGATCGACGGCGGCGCCGGCCTGCCGCTTGCCCTGCTCGTCGGCTTTGCCGTGATGGTGGTGATCGGCCTCGCGAACGGCGCCGTTATCGCATTGTTGAAGATACCGCCCTTCGTGACGACACTGGCCACAATGGTCGCGCTGCAGGGCGCAACGCTTGCGGTTGCCTCCAAAGGCGTCCTGATGCTGCAGGATCCGACGCTTCGCGCGGTCGGCATCGAGCGCAGCTTCGGCATTCCCAATGTCATCTTCGCAACACTGCTGATCGTCGCCGTAGCAGCAATCCTGATGCGGCACAGCCGTTTCGGGCTGCGTACCTATGCGGGTCGGATGCCGGGGCCGCGGAACTTGCCGGCATCCCGGTGACGAAACACACGATCCTCGTCTATTGCGCCTCCAGTATCTTCGTCTTCCTGACGGCTGTGATCATGATCAGCCGGGTGCCTGTCGTGACGCCCAATATCGGTGGTACCTCGCTGCTTCTGGACGCGATCGCCGCTGCCGTGCTCGGCGGCACCAGTATCTTCGGCGGACGGGGAACGGTGTGGGGCGCGGTCGTCGGCGCCCTGATCGTCAGCCTGCTGACGACGGCGCTTCGGGTGTTCGGCACGGACCCGTCCAGCCTCGAACTCTACAAGGGGGCAATCATCATGGTCGCTCTCCTGGCCGATTCCGGCATGACCTACGCCAAGGCCCGGCTTGTCGAGGCAGCACGATGAGCGAGCCAGTTCCGGCATTGCCGATCCCGCCTGGGTCCAGCTTTGCGCTGATGACCTCGCCGGATACGGAAAGACACGCGACAGCCGGCGTGCATAAACCCGTCGTCATTCTGCCGCTCGGCGCTGTCGAGCAACATGGCCCCCATCTGCCGCTCGGCGTCGATTGCTGGCTTGCGGAAGCGGTTGCGCTCGCCGCGGCGGAAGGACAGGCCTCCATGCGTGTCGCCGAACCTTTCGCCTATGGCTCGTCCGAGCATCATCGCTCCTTCTCCGGCACCATGAGCCTCAGCCCGCAGACCTTCATCGCCGTTCTCGTCGATCTCTGCACCTGCCTTGCCGAAGACGGCTTCCTGCCGGTCATGCTGAACGGCCATGGCGGAAACCGCGCCGCGATCCAGGTGGCGATCACCACCCTTGGCCAGCGTGGCATCGTCACCGCGGGTTTCTCGTATTTCGATCTCATCGCCGACGTGGCGGCGGAGGCCCTGCCCGATGCCGCTACAGGCACCGGTCACGCTTGCGCGCTTGAAACCTCGTTGATGATGCATGTGCTTGGCGACAGCGTTCGCCGCGATCTCATCCCGCCGGGCGGCACCCCGCCATCCTGGCCGGATCCTCACCTTTACGCCGCGCCGGCCGTCACCGTCTGGCGCCGTTTCGAAGCCATCCGCGGCAATGGCGTCATCGGTACGCCGTCGCAGGCGAGCGCGGAGGCCGGCAGCAGACTTTTCATCGCAGCCGTGGAACGCAGCCGCGCCGCCATTTTGAACATCCAATCCGAATTCGGCCAAAGGAACGCATGATGACAGTCCATTTCAAATCTTCTCTCGAAGGCCCCAACCTGCGCGGCATGGCGATCGTCTCGGAGCCGGAAGCAGCCGCCCGCATCGGCATCAACCGCATCGGCGGCGAGTGGATTGCCGGCAGCTCCGGCAAATTCCTGAAAATCGACAGTCCGTCGACGGGCGAGCACCTCGGCTATCTCTCACTTTCCACCCGCGCCGATGTCGGCCGCGCGGTGAAAGCCGCCGAAGGCGCACGCGAGGCCATGCGCAAGATGGGAACCTTCGCGCGGGCTCAGCTGTGCATGCGCATCGCCGACGCGATCGACAGGCGCGCCGAGGAACTCGCGCGCCTGCTCTGCCTGGAACAGGGTAAACCCTTCCACAGCGAGGCAAAGGCCGAAGCATCGGCGGCAGCTCTCGGTTTCCGCAATGCGGCAGAGCAGATGAAGTGGCTGGAGACGGCGGCGTTTCCGCTTGCCGATGCCAACAAGCGCGCCTTCAGCTTCCTGCAGCCGAAGGGTGTCTTTGCCATCATCACACCTTGGAATTTCCCGCTCGCGCTGCCCTGCCTCTATTATCTCGGACCGGCCATCGCAACGGGCAACACCGTCGTCTGGGTGCCGGCGCCGACGACGTCGCTGATTGCCACGGCACTTGTCGAATGCTTCATCGAGGCGGGTCTGCCGGACGGCGCCATCAATCTCGTTCTGGGTGACGGTGCGGAGGTGGGCGACGAGGCGGTCGTTCATCCGGGCACCCATGCCATCGGCTTCACCGGCAGTTCTGTCACAGGCGCGACGATCGCCCGGCGTGGAGCGGGCAAGCCGCTTCTGCTCGAAATGGGCGGCAACGGTCCGACCATCGTGCTGGCCGATGCCGATATCGACATGGCCGCCGCCCAGGTCGGGGCCGGCTGCTTTGCCAATGCCGGGCAGATCTGCACGGCCACCGAACGCGTGCTGGTGCATAAATCCGTCCATGACCGTTTCATCGAAGGTCTCGTGAAAGCGGCCGCGCAGGTGAAAATGGGCGACCCTTTCGATCCCGCGACGACGATGGGTCCGATCAACAATGCGGTGGCCGTCGACAAGGTGCTCAGCCACATCGCGGACGCCCGCGCGCGTGGCGCCGAGATCGTTACCGGCGGCAATGTGGCGTCGGGTTTTGCCACCAATCTCTATTTCGAGCCGTCGATCGTCACAGGACTGACCCGGGAAAGCCTGCTCAATGTCGAGGAATCCTTCGGGCCGATCGCACCCGTGCTGATCTTCGAGACCGATGAGGAGGCGATGGAACTTGCGGCGTCCAGCCCCTACGGCCTGTCGGCCGCGGTCTTCACCAGCACCATCAAGAACGCCTTTGCCTTTGCTGAAAGCCTGAAGGTCGGCATCGTCAACATCAACGAGATGAGCTGCTATTGGGAGCCGCATATTCCTGCCGGCGGCGCCGCCGGGACGCAGAGCGGCCTCGGTCGCACCGGTGGGCGGCACACGCTGATGGAAATGTGCGACCTGAAGACGATTACCGTGGATATCACCCGCTGACATCCAAGGCCCGCGCCTTGTGCGCGGGCTTGCCCTTGAGCTGTCAGATGGACCGGCGCAGGCTGTCGGCCATTTTCTCGCCAATCATGATCGAGGTGAGATTGGTGTTTGCCTGGCAATCGAGCGGCATGATCGACGCATCGATAACCCGCAGTCCTTCCAAACCGTAGACCCGGCATTCCGGATCGACCACGGCCTCGCCGGGCCTTCCCATGCAACAGCCTCCGATCCCATGCTGCGCATCGGAAGACTGCGCCAGCAGGAAATTGTCGACCTCCTCGTCGCTTGCCGTTTCGAGCCATGACAAAGGCAGATCGGAATCCCCCAGCAGGACGCGCTCGGCGATCGCCTGGATCGGCGCCTGCCGGGCAATCTCGCCAAGGTGGCGATAGGCGATACGCATGCGCTGGAGATCCATTGGATCGTCCAGCATGTTCTCTTCCACGAGCGGCTGGTCGAAAGGGTTGGCGGAACGCAGTTGCACGGTGCCGCGGCTCTTGGCCTCCATCAGGATCAGATTGACCATGGCCTCGCCGAACTGGGCGCTGTCGGACTCCACGCCGATACCGCCATGGTTCATGGCGACGTAGAGAATGTCGTCGCGCTCAGCGCCCGGCACGCCCGAACTCATCCGCACACAGCAGTTGGTATGCCGCGCGTCGAGATCGGTCGCCTTGAATCCCGGCTTCAGCTTCAGTTCGATGCGGCAATAAGGATGGTCGAAGAAACCTTCGCCGACCGGCAGGTCGGCAAGCACCTCGATGTCCTTTCGTTTCAAGAGAGCCGCAGGACCGATGCCCGAGCGCTGCAGGATGACCGGAGAGTGGATGGCGCCGGCCGAGACGATGACCAGCGGCGCCTCGAATTTGCGAACCTGCCCGGCCACGATGGCCAAAACGCCGATCGCTTTCCTGCCATCGAAAAGCACCTTGTCCACCGTCGCCTGCCCGATGATGGTAAGGTTCGGCCGGTCGCGGGCAGCTTCCAGATAGCCGTCATTGACCGACACGCGCTTGCCGGCTCGACTGTTGATGGGATAGGTGCAAGCCCCTTCGGCATCCGGAGCATTGAGATCGTCATGCCAGGGATGGCCGAGAGCCATCGCGCTTTGGCGCATGGCCTTGTCGACGCTGCCCCAGCTTTCGACAGGCGCGCGGTAGATCGGAATCGGGCCGCCGCTGCCGTGAAAATTGGCCGCGATCGGGTCATCCTCCAGGCGGCAGAAGAAGGGCAGCACGTCGGCTCCCGACCAGCCCTTGCATCCGATTTCCTCCCAGCGGTCGAATGCATGGAGCACACCGCGAATGGCAATCTGCCCATTGACGGCCGTCGAACCGCCAAGCCCCTTGCCGCGCCAGTAGACCCGGTGTTCCTGCCGCTTCGTGCGACGAGCCATCAGGTCGGGAAACATGTATTGTTGCTGAAAATGGTCGGGAAGAAGCAGGTTGAAGGGATTTGGGCTCGCCATCTCGGCAGGTTGCTCGCCGCTCCGGTAGTCCGGCCCCGCTTCCAGCAAAAGCACGTTCGTGGCAGCATCTTCGGTTAGCCGGGCAGCAAGAACAGCTCCGGCTGCGCCGGCTCCGATAACGATGACATCAAAGGGCATGCCGCACTCCCTACATCCGATCAATGCACGGCTGACTCGACCGCGACATCATGTTGATTTCATTTGCGCACGATCATCTGCTGGCATTCAGGCTCAGCGATGTACGCCGGAACCAACCACCTTAGCCGCGCTGCACGACTGCAAGATCATCATGATTTGTTTTATATGTAAATATGATTTCGTATATGAACTCCCATCTACTCCATATGGCGCGACGAACCCCGGTGCTCTCCGTCACTGCCGGCGATTCTCACACCGTCGTCGTCCATCGCCTTTTGATAGCGATCGGCTCTCGACAAAAGCGGTATTTGGCGTGCTGCCCCTTCCGAGTCGCGCCCAGGGAACAACTGCTTCCATGGAAAGTTAGTCCATGGCTACACCGCCGGTGAGCTTTCATGACAATCCAAGGGAGACAAATCATGGCGACTGCAAAAAGAGCGACGACAAAAGGACTGGAGGCTTTGTTCCTCGATGGGCTGAAGGACATTTACTACGCTGAAAAGAAGATACTCAAAGCCTTGCCGAAGATGGCAAAGGGCGCCGAATCCGAGGAGGTGGCCGCAGCCTTTGAGAAACATCGCATGGAAACCGAAGGCCAGGTCGATCGGCTCGAGCAAGTGTTCGAACTTATGGACAAACCGGCCCGCGGCAAGACCTGTCCGGCGATCGACGGCATTCTTGAGGAAGGGTCGGAAATTCTCGACGAATACAAGGGTGACCCGGCGCTGGATGCAGGACTGGTCGGCGCGGCACAGGCCGTCGAGCACTATGAAATCGCGCGCTATGGCACGTTGGTCGCGTGGGCTGAACAGCTTGGCAAGAGCGACGTGGTCAAGCTCCTCAACGAGACATTGAAAGAGGAGGTCGCGACGGACGAAGCGCTTTCCGGGCTGGGCGAAGGCGGTGTCAATGAGCGCGCCCTGCAGCAAGCTGCCTGACTGGGCGTCGTCGCCCCGGCGCCAAGCCGCCGGGCGACTTCGCGACCCGGCCTCGCGCCCTCTTCGTCGGTACCCTTCAGATGCAATCAGACCCACCCCGATACTTCGGGGTGGGTCTGCTGAAATCACACGCGATCAGCGGTTTTTGTGGCTTTGTTCGCCAGCTTTCACATGCTGTTCGTGGGTTCCACCACGCATGCCGGATTCATCGCCCTGCTGCCGTTGACCACCACCAGAGGCCTGCTGTTGCTGACGGTTTTTGTTGTCGGCGTTCTTGTGGCTCTGCTGGCCTGCCTTCACGTGCTGTTCGTGGCTACCACCTTGATTAGGCATTGTTCTTCTCCTTCACAATCCGCGAGACGACAACCGCCTCGATTGCCTAAGACGAGTAAGGCGCGAACGTTCCCTCACGTAATATTTGTGAAGACCATCAGACAAAGCCCACGGCGTTCGAAGGCGCCCGAGATGGATGCCGGATTTATTTCTGGCGTTGGCAACGAGTTCATCTTGGCCGTGACCGACGTTGCCGGCGGATCTCATGCCTGTGCCCACCAGGAGGAAAATGCATGTCATTCCGATCCGAGAGATTTACAACCACTTTGACCTATAGCGACGATGAAAGAGCGCAGGCCGCCGCAGCGCTCTATCAATACAACATCGCACAGACCGGGATCGACGACCGAGCTGATATCGGAGCGGAGCTTCGCGACCAGTCAGGAAAGACCTGGGGCGGGCTTTGGGGCAGGACGGAGCTTGGGCTCCTGTTTCTCGACATGTTCTTCCTGCCTGAGCAGTTGCGTGGCCAATCCTTTGGCTCACAACTTCTCACGACGATCGAGGAAGAAGCCATCCGGCGGGGCTGCAAGAAGGCCGTCGTGGAGACGAGCAGTTTCCAGGCGCCGCTATTCTACATGCAGCACGGGTTCGAGGAATTCGGCAAAGTCGAATTCGGGATCCCTGGACATGCCCGAGTCTTCCTTCGGAAAGATCTGCTGTAAGTCTTGGGACAGGGCGCACGGATGGCCATCGGCTAGTTGTTTCAAACGCCAGATGCTCTGGAACAAATCGACGAGTGCGGAGTTAAACGCGTCGCGACGCGCAGTCTTGCAGCGACGTGTCGAATAGAGTGCATCCCGCTGGAGAGGCATGTGCGTACTGGACATTTCAGAAAGCCGATTATCATTCAACCTGGCCGGATAGACCGCGACAGGGTTGTGGTTTCGGTGTCGGACGCAGCCGAAGTGCTGTTGCGGGACTGGCCAAAGCCGACATCCGAGAGGCGTCTTGCCGCGATCAGAGCGTGCCTTGCCGTCATGCGAGGCGAAAAGCCGACAAGGGCCGCACGACAGGCGTTCATCGTTGCGGCCAAGGACGCCAGGATTCTGCTGAGCGAGCAAGTCTGACCGTGGTGGGTCGCCTCGCCGGTGCCTGCAAGTGCGACTCTGCCGAGATTGGTTCGAAGGGGAGAGAGCATGGCTAAGGTTTCAGGTCCCGCGCCTGCCGCGGCCAGAGGCGAAGTTCAGGCAGGAGTTACGCAGGACAAGACTCCGGGGTTCGATCCCGCCATTGCCCCGCTTGAGACAGATGCAGAGGCCGCGAACACACAAAACCCGGTCGCTGGGACAAGTCCGCCGCGGACTCGCCCAAAGTTCGAAAACGATGCCAGCTTTGCCGATGCCATGCGCCCTGTCGAAGGCGAGCCGGAGCTGCGGCCTGGCGGCAACTGGCCGGTGTTGGTGATCGCAGCTGTCGTTTTGGTAGCAGCCGTGGTTTTCCTGACGGCAGGCATGTTGCGCTGAGAATGATCCCGACGATGCGGCACCACGACCTACTCCTGGAGGTCTGGCTCGCCCTTCATGCCTGAGAGTTCAGTCATTGGGCACAGCAGCCGCGGTCGCGCGGGATCGGAGATGTCGAGCTTGTCCCAAGGGATACGGTATAGACCGTCGCGGCGGCGCAATCGGAAAAGATCCAGCACCGCCACGCCTATGGCCGAGGCCGAAAGACGCTCGAAAGCAGCGTAGACCCCGACATGGAATTCGGTGACGACGAAATCGTCACCATCCCGTTCGGCGCGGATCTCCTCGATATAACCAACATTCTTGCCGCGCTGCGAGAGTACGCGCCGCCCTGCCAGATGCTCGAGATTAACCGTGATCATCATCAAGCTCCCGGAATGCGCCCGATGACATGGTCGCGCAACCAGTCCTGCCAGGCGAAGATCGACGTTTCTCGCACATCGATGTCGAACTCGATATCGATGCCGATATCCTTCACCTTGTGCCAGGCGATCCGATGCGGCTCGCCATGTTGCCTGCCACCCAGCTTGACCGCGAGCCGCGCCATCCAGCGCCCGGGCCGTGCGCCGAGGCGACGCGCCAGGGTGATGGAGCCGAGCTCGATGGCAATGATCCGGGGCGGCTTGCCAGGCCGCAACTCCGCCACCAGGCCGTCGACCTTGCCGATCTTGACCTGTTCGCGGTCGACCACCTGCTTGTCCAGGAGATCACGCAGCAACTTCATCATGTGCCTCCGAATATCTGCAGCGGGATGGTCACCACCGCCAGTACGAAGCCGAGCGCGATGATGAAGATGACGGCGGCATTCGACAAAATGCCATTGCGATGCTCGCCGACATAACGTTTGTCGTTCAGCAGAAACAGAAATGGGACGACCGTCAGCGGCAGGCTGGCTGCCGTCAGCGCCATGGAGAAGATGGTGAGCCTCAGCGGATCGAGACCAAGCGCGATGGGAATAGCCGCCAAAAGCAATGATATCGTGTAGGTGGCGCTGAAACCCGGATCGTCGCGCGGCTTGCGATCCTCGCCCCAATTCCAGCCGAAACCCTGGGCCACAAGATAGGCCTGTTGCAACCCGACCTCTAGTGCGGCACCGAAGCAGGCAATGGCGAGGGAGGCAACAAACAGCACGAAGCCCCAGAAGCCGAATATAGGTATCAGCATCAACGGCAATTGGTGATAGTCGTCCACTTGGGTGACGCCATGCGTGGCGAGCACGAGAGCGGCCACGATCAACACGCCGATCGAGATGGTCCCCCCGAAAGTCATGCCCAACCCCGCTATGGCCCGATTGGCTCCGAGATAGCCTTTGTCCCACCGGTCCTCGATGGCCCCCGAGGAATAGAACATGAAGAGGTAGGGCGATATCGAGGCGCCGAGAATGCTGACCGCCATGAACCAGTAATTGGCGGCATCGTGGACCGGCAGCGAAGGCACGGCGCCCCTTGCGACTGCCGTCCAATCGGGTCTCAGCATCACCGCTCCGACGACGAAACACAGCGTCACCAGACCGAGAATAGATACGCCCTTCTCGATGAAGCCGAACGTGCCTTTCCAAAGCAGCAGCCACGCCAGCAAAGCCACCGGCAGTGCCCACCACTGGAAGCCTATGCCGGTGGCAAATTCGAGTGCAATGGCGACGCCGCCGATCTCGGCGCACAGCACCAGGAAATTGACCAGCAGGGCGGCAAGCAACGGCCATAGAAAGACGTTGAAGCCGAATCTCTCGCGGATGCCGTCGGAGATCGTGTGATGGCTCACGGCCGCGAACCGGCCGGACATTTCGACAAGGAAGATGATGCAGATGGTGCCGAGCACCACCGCCCAGATCAACTGGAAGCCAAACATCGCGCCTGCCTGCGCCGCCGTCGCCATGGACCCAACTTCGAGGAAGCCGCCGACGCTGGTGACGACGCCGAGGGATATTTCCAAGAGCTTCTTCATGGCTTCGGCGCGAAATAGTTGGCGTAGGCGGTAGCGAGCGAACGCGACGCCAGCCGTAGATCCTGTTGCGCATCTTGGACTTCCGGCCGGTCGCCCGCCTGCAATCCGGCCTCTGCACGTGCCACCGCGACCGACAAATCGTTGACTGCCTTTGTCAGCGAAGCTTGCTCGGCGGGTTCACTGGTTTCGGCGGACCGGATTTGCGCCCCGGCATCGGCAAGCGTCTTGCCGATCGATTGCAGCGTACCCGCCGTGTATGCGGTCGGCGCCGCCCCTGCCGCCCAGGCGTCCAGCGCCATCAACACGGTCTGCGATGCGGAGGCCGCTGTTCGTGATTGCTGCTCGATCTGATCGGAAGACGAGCATGCCGACAACATCATCGACAGCAAGCACAAGCAGTCGAGCCTGAGATAGCGGCGTCTAACGATTAAATTAGGCGTTTGGTGCGCCACCGAATAGTCTCCCCCGACCCAACAAAACCGTGGCCGGCGTAAATCTGATCTAGAGCATTCGTCGGGTCCGTCAACGACCGCGCCCGCCGATCCGGAGCACGAGGCGGCGAGCCAGGTCCCGATCGGTTTCAATTGCCGCATCAGCGTAAGCTGAAGGTCAGGCGGGGCGATCCCCGTTCGGAGCGTCTTGGATTCTGTATTCGTGAATGAGGCCGAGAACCTGAGTTCTGACTGTGTCGCGCGCGTCGGGCTGGATGAAAAACATCAGCCGTTCGACCGCTTCAACGACTGCTTCGGGCAGATCCGAACCCGCATCGGTGAATTCGCTGCCATGCTCGTACATGTTGTCCGTCAGTTTCTTGTCGAGGTCGGAAAGGATGCCCATCATCCACACTCCAGATCCGTGCTGTATCGAACTCACTTCGGCACCGTCACCGCGACGTCGCCTCGCCTGTTGCTGCCGGCCGTCGATCACTGCTGCCCCGGCATTTCCGTGTTTTCCCTGGGATTTTTCTGGACGCCGGCAGCCGGGGCGGTATCCGCGGGGGCATTGCCGCCCTGGTTCTGCTCCGGCGCGCGTTTCAGCGGCGAGGTCTGCCAGCCCATATCGACGTAGAAAAAGCCCACGACGAAACCAACAATGATGACCGCCGCTATCACCAGCGAGATTATTGCGTTGCGCCGCTCCATAGGCCTAGCCACCACTTGGCTTGGGAGATGCCGGCTGGGTTGGCTGCGTACCTTGCTGGTCGCCGCCGGTGCTGGTCTGCGGCGTCGGGTTGGTGTCCGTCGTGGGATTCTTGTCGACGGGCTGGCTGTTCGTAGTATCCGTCTTGGACTTGGCTGGATCGGCATTGTCGTTGCACCCCGCCAAGGCGAGCAATGCCGCTGACATCAAGAACACTCCCCTCATGCTGATTTCTCCTGGCTGAGTCCGGGCGAAGCCGCCTGCCAATGACCTATC
>NZ_RZOM01000720.1:0-3233 GCF_003999175.1 Mesorhizobium sp. M7A.F.Ca.ET.027.03.2.1
TGCTAATGGCCTCGATCGTGCTGTTCGAAGTCTTCGGCCGCGGGAGCGGCGAACCCGTGCATCCCTTGCGCGTTATCCGGAGCTTCCTCAGGCGGCTTTTCATGAATCCGTTGATCATCGGCATTCTGGCAGGCCTTGCATGGCGCATCACGGGTGCGCCGCTGCCTGACGTCGCCATGCGCCTGGTTGATGCGCTGGCCGATACGGCCGGTCCGGTGGCGCTGTTTGCCATGGGGCTCAGCCTGCGCCGCTTCGGCATTTCGGGCAATGTCAGGCCGGCGTTGGTGCTTTCGGTGCTGAAGCTGTTCCTGATGCCGGCGCTGGTCCTGGTCTTCGTCTGGCTGCTCGGCCTGCCGCCCTTGACGGCCAAGGTGGCGGTGATGGTGGCCGCGATGCCATCCGGCGTCAATTCCTATCTCATCGCCGTTCAGTTCAACACCGGCCAGGCGCTGGCGTCGAACCAGATGACCATCGCAACGGCCTGTGCAGCCATCACCACGGCTTTCTGGCTGACTGTCGTCTTGCACGTTTTCGGGTAAGGCATTGGGGTAAGCACGTCGCCTGCTCTCGTCTCGCTGTGGCCCAAGCCCTATATGCCATCTTGCGATTGCTTGCGGGCCTTGCCCTCGGTAAAGAGCAGTGGCTCCGGCGTGCCGGCTTCAGTCCATGGCGCACGCTCACCGAAGATTTCACAGACCGGCCCGTCAGGGCGCTGAACGGAGGATAGACCATGCTTCAGAAAACCAGCCATTTCATGCGGCAGGCCAATCTCATCAACGGCGAGTGGGTGCAGGCCGACAGCGGCCAGACAGTCGACGTCAACAATCCGGCCACCGGTCTCAAGATCGGCACCGTGCCGAAGTCGGGCAAGGCCGAGACGCGCCGCGCCATCGAGGCCGCCGCCGTCGCCTTCAAGTCGTGGCGCAAGACCACCGCGCTCGAGCGCTCGAAGCTGCTGCGCAAGCTGCATGACGCGATGATGGACAATCAGGACGTGCTGGCCGAACTGCTGACCATCGAGCAGGGCAAGTCGCTGTTCGAATCGAAGGGCGAGATTGGCTCCGCCGCGGCCTACATATTGTGGTTCGCCGAGGAAGGCCGCCGCACCTATGGCGATGTCGTGCCCTCACCATGGGCGGACCGCCGCATCCTGGTGACCAAGGAGCCGGTCGGCGTCATTGCCGCCATCACGCCATGGAATTTCCCGTCCTCGATGCTGGCTCGCAAGCTCGGCCCGGCGCTCGCCGCCGGCTGCACCGCGGTGGTCAAGCCGGCGTCGCAGACGCCATATTCGGGCCTCGCCTGGGGTGCGCTCGCCGAGGAAGTCGGCTTCCCCAAGGGCGTCGTCAACATCCTGACCGGTTCGGCCAGCGAGATCGGCGACGAGATTTGCGCCAATCCGCTGGTGTCGAAGATCACCTTCACCGGCTCGACCGAGGTCGGCAAGCTTCTCATCCAGAAGTCGTCGGTCACCGTCAAGAAGGTATCGATGGAGCTCGGCGGCAACGCGCCGTTCATCGTTTTCGACGACGCCGACCTCGAGCGTGCGGTCGCCGGTGCGATCACCGCCAAGTACCGCAATTCCGGCCAGACCTGCGTCTGCACCAACCGCTTCCTTGTCCAGGCTGGTGTCTATGACAAGTTCGTCGAGAAGCTCGCTGCCGCCAGCAACGGGCTGAAGGTCGGCTCCGGCCTCGAGGACGGCGTGCAGCAGGGGCCGCTGATCGACGAGAAGGCGGTGGAAAAGGTCGAGGAACTGATCGCCGACGCCACATCCAAGGGCGGCAAGATCGTCGCCGGCGGCAAGCGCCATGCGCTCGGCGGTTCGTTCTTCCAGCCGACCGTCATTGCCAATGCGACGCCCAAGATGCGCTTCATGAAGGAAGAGATCTTTGGCCCGGTCGCACCGGTGTTCAAGTTCGAGACCGAAGAGGAAGCCGTCGCCCTCGCCAACGACACCGAATTCGGCCTCGCCTGCTACTTCTACACTGGCGATCTCGGCCGCGCCTTCCGTGTGATGGAAGGGCTGAAATACGGCATGGTCGGCGTCAATGAAGGCCTCATCACCACGCCGGAAGCGCCATTCGGCGGCGTCAAGGAATCCGGCCTCGGCAAGGAAGGCGGACATCAGGGCATCGAGGATTACCTCGACACCAAATATGTCTGCATCGGCGGCCTCGGCCTCTGATAGGCTATCCCTGAGATGAGCAGACCGATAGCCTGCCCATCTCTCGTGGGAAAACCAGCCGAAGTCTTCTGGATCAACTGGCATTTACGGGCATGGCGATGAAGGACGGCGAGGTTTTCGGCACGACGCAGGCTGGCGAGCAGGTGCGTCGCTTCACGATCAGGGGCGGCGGCATCACAGCCAACATGATCGGTCTGGGCGCGATCATCCAGGATCTGCGCCTGACCGGGCACGATGCTCCGCTGGTGCTCGGCTATGACAGCCTGGAAGGCTACGAGACGGATACGGCGTTCTTCGGTGCTGTCGTCGGCCGCTACGCCAACCGCATCCGTGACGGCCGCTTCACCATTGGCGGCAGCCGCTACCAGACCGAGCAAAACTTCCTCGACAAGCATACGCTGCATGGCGGCTCGCAAGGTTACTCCCACCGGCCGTGGACGGTTTCCTTGCATGGCAGGGATTTCGTCACGCTGACCCTGCACGATCACGACGGCGCGATGGGTTTTCCCGGCGCGCTTGATGTCACCTGCACCTACCGGTTGAAGATCCCCGGCACGCTTAGCGTCGAGCTGACAGCCACCTGTGAGGAGCCGACGCTGTGCAATCTCACCCAGCATTCCTACTTCAACCTGGACGATGGCGGCGCCGGAGACATTCTCGACCACAGGATGATGTTGAATGCCGGCGCCTATCTGCCGGTCGATGGCGACATGATCCCGACCGGGGTGGTCAAGCCGGTTGACGGCACGCCGTTCGATTTCCGCCAGGCGCGGCCGTTGCGCATGGAGACCGAGGGCGAACAGCTGCCCTACGACCAGAATTTCTGCCTCGCTTCGACACGCGGGCCGCTCAAACAGGCGGCGTGGACGCAAGGCGCCAGTTCCGGTGTCGAGATGGAGGTCTGGACCACTGAGCCCGGCGTCCAGCTCTATACCGGTCAGTATGTGACGCCGCGCACCGGGCTGGAAGGGCGGAACTACAAGGCCTTTTGCGGTTTCTGCCTCGAGCCGCAGATTTGGCCGGATGCGCCGAACCGGCCCTATTT
>NZ_RZOM01000721.1:0-3230 GCF_003999175.1 Mesorhizobium sp. M7A.F.Ca.ET.027.03.2.1
GGCGCCGATGATGACGGCGACGTCGGTGAAGTCGACGGAATCGAAATCCTGCGTGCCGGCCGAGGTGCCATAGGTCTGGCCGAGCCCGTAGCCCGTCGGCGAATGGCAGACGCGTGCGCAGGTGTCGACATTGTTGTTGCGGAAACCCTGCCGCACCATCTTCTGGACGAGATAGGTTTCCTCGTTGGTGCAGCGCGACGAGGTGATGCCGCCGATCGCGGTGCGTCCGTACTGGTACTGGATGCGGCGGAATTCTTTCGCTGTATGGGAGATCGCCTCTTCCCAGCTCACTTCGCGCCACGGGTCGGTGACCTTTTCGCGGATCATCGGCGACAGGATGCGGTCCTTGTGGGTGGCGTAGCCATAGGCGAAACGGCCCTTGACGCAGGAATGGCCGTGGTTCGCCTTCCCCTCCTTATAGGGCATCATGCGAACGACTTCGTCACCCTTCACCTCGGCCTTGAACGAGCAGCCGACGCCGCAATAGGCGCAGGTGGTAACAGCCGAGCGCTCCGGCAGGCCCTTGGCAAGCACCGTCTTCTCGCGCAGCGCATCGGTCGGACAGGCCTGCACGCAGGCGCCACAGGACACGCATTCCGAATCGATGAACGCCTCGTGCATCCCCGCCGAAACCCGGGATTCGAAGCCTCGTCCCTCGATGGTCAGCGCGAAGGTGCCCTGCACCTCTTCGCAGGCCCGCACGCAGCGCGAGCAGACGATACATTGCGAGGCATCATAGGTGAAATAGGGGTTGGATTCATCGCGGGCGATGTAGTCGACCGCCAGCGAGCCATGGCCGGGCGCCACGCCACCTTCCGGCTTGACGTGGTTGCGGCCTTCGATGCCGTAGCGGTTCTCGGTCAGGCCGATCGACTTCGCCACCGCATCGAACTCGCTCGCGCCGGTTCCGGCCTGTTCGTTCCAGCCGGTCGGATGATCGGAGACGTAGAGCTCCATGACGCCGCGGCGAATGGCATCGAGCCGCTCGGTCTGCGTGCGCACGATCATGCCTTCGCCGACGGGCGTCGTGCACGATGCCGGCGTGCCGCCGCGTCCTTCGATCTCGACAAGGCAGACACGGCACGAACCGAAGGAGTCCAGCATGTCGGTGGCGCAAAGCTTCGGGATCTCGACCCCGCCTTCCATCGCGGCACGCATGATCGAGGTGCCTTCCGGCACGGTGATGCTGCGCCCGTCGACGTTCAGCGTGACCTGCTTCTGCGCCTTCGATTGGGGGGTTCCGTAGTCGATCTCTTCGACGAGGGAAGGGAAGTCGGCCTTGATGTTCACCTGCCAGCTCCTATTCGGCAGCCACGCGCACGGGCGCGGGCTTGAAGTCGTCGGGGAAATGGGTGATCGAGCTCATGACGGGATAGGGCGTGAAGCCGCCCAGCGCGCAGAGCGAACCGAACTTCATCGTGTTGCAGAGGTCGGTGACCAGAGCGAGGTTCTTCTCCGGCTCGATGCCCGCGACTATTCTGTCGATGGTCTCGACCCCGCGCGTCGAGCCGATGCGGCAGGGCGTGCATTTGCCGCAGCTTTCGATGGCGCAGAATTCCATGGCAAAGCGCGCCTGTTTCAGCATGTCGGCGGTGTCGTCGAACACCACGATGCCGGCGTGGCCGATCAGCCCGTCCTTGGCCGCGAAGGCTTCATAATCGAACGGCGTGTCGAACAGCGCGCGCGGGAAATAGGCGCCGAGCGGCCCGCCGCCCTGCACCGCCTTGACCGGACGTCCCGTGGCCGTACCGCCGCCGATATCGTCGATGATTTCGCCTAGCGTCATACCGAAAGCGGCTTCGAACAGGCCGGCATATTTGACGTTGCCGGCGATCTGGATCGGGATCGTGCCGCGCGAGCGGCCCATGCCGAAATCCTTGTAGAAGGCCGCACCCTTGTCCATGATGACAGGCACCGAGGCCAGCGAGATGACATTGTTGATCACCGTCGGCTTGCCGAAAAGCCCCTTATGCGCCGGCAGCGGCGGCTTTGCGCGCACCATGCCGCGCTTGCCCTCGAGCGAATCGAGCAGCGCCGTCTCCTCCCCGCAGACATAGGCTCCGGCGCCGACCCGGATCTCCATGTCGAACGCGTAAGGTGAACCCAGCACGCTGGCGCCAAGAACGCCGGCCTTGCGGGCGACCTCGACGGCCTTGTTCATCACCGCCACCGCATGCGGATATTCCGAGCGGACATAGACAAAGCCCTTGGTCGCGCCCGTGGCTATACCGGCGATCGTCATGCCTTCGATCAGCACGAACGGATCGCCCTCCATGATCATGCGGTCGGCGAAGGTGCCTGAATCGCCTTCGTCGGCGTTGCAGACGATGTATTTGCGGTCGCCTGCGGTATCGAGCACCGTTTTCCACTTGATGCCGGTCGGGAAGCCGGCGCCGCCGCGCCCGCGCAGGCCCGATTCGGTAACCTGGGCGACGATGTCGGCAGGCGTCAGTGCCAGCGCGTTCGTCAGTCCGTTCAACCCGCCATGCTTCTTGTAGGATTCGAGGGACAGCGGATCCGTGACGCCGCAGCGCGCGAAGGTCAGCCGCGTCTGCTTGGCCAGGAAGGGGATCTTGTCCGGCGTGCCCAGCCAGCGCTTGTGGTGGCCGCCGGTGAGGAAGCCGCCGTCGAACAGGCTTTTGACGTCGGACGGCTTGACCGGCCCATAGGCGACGCGGCCGTTCGCTGTCGCAACTTCGACCATTGGTTCGAGGAAATAGGCGCCGCGCGACCCGTTGCGCACGATCTTGGCTTCGATGCCGCGCTCGGCGAGTTCGCCGGCGATCGCCTTGGCGACCTTTTCGGCGCCAAGCGCCAGCGCACCGGAATCGCCGGGAATGTAGATACGCGGGATCATGAGCGCACCTCTGCAACGATCTCGTCGAGCTTCTCGTCATTGAGCCGCCCGATCACCTCGCCATCCAGCATTGCGGCGGGCGAACAGGCGCACAGGCCCAGACAATAGACCGGCTCCAGCGTCACCGAACCGTCGCGGGTCGTCTCATGGAAGCCGATGCCCAGCAATTGCTTCAGCTTGGCGGCGATGGCGTCCGAACCCATCGACTGGCAGGATTCCGCCTGGCAGAGCTTCAGCACATGCCGGCCTGCCGGGTGGCTTCGGTAATCGTGATAGAAGCTGACGACGCCGTGCACCTCGGCCCTGGAAATGTTCAGCGCCTCGGCGATGACCGGCAGCGCATCCTTGGGCACATGGCCGAACTCTTCCTGGA
>NZ_RZOM01000722.1:0-3228 GCF_003999175.1 Mesorhizobium sp. M7A.F.Ca.ET.027.03.2.1
CAAGACCGCCGCCCCCAAAGCGATCCATGCCCGGTTTCCTGACGCGAAAGTTCGTGCTCGCGGCAACCGGCCTTGCCATGACCTCCATCATCGCCGGCAGCGCCACGACGCTGTTTGCCATCTGGCATTTTCAGCGTGTGTCGCCGCTCAGCCTGTTCGCCAATCTGGCGGTTATGCCGATCGTCACCGTCGTCATGTTCCTGGCTGTCGCAAGCGCGCTGCTGATGCCTTTCGGATTGGATTGGCCGGCCCTCTACCTGATGGGCAAGGGTCTGACGGTGATGATCGCCATATCGGGTTGGATCTCCGAACGTTCGCCTGTCGATGCGGTTGGGCTGATTTCGCAGCAATCTGTCCTGCTGGTGACAATTGCCCTGGTCATCGCGACAATGGCGACAACTTGGCTGCGGCTCGCTGCTCTGCCATTCGCGCTGGCAGGCTTGCTGACCGTCTCGGATACGCGCACGCCGGATGTGCTGATCTCGGAGGACGCCCGACTGGTTGCCTTGCCGATCGGCGGTGGCGAACTCGCCGTCAGCCGCGCTCGGCCGAACGAATTCACCGTCGACAACTGGAAACGCGCACTAATATCCGAAACCATCGTCGTGCCGGAGGTGTTCGACAAGGGCGACGGGCAATTCGACGTCGCGGATGCCGTTGAGCTACCGCCGGGATCGCCGTTCTATTGCACCTCAGGCGTCTGCGTGGCCAGGCACACGTCCGGTGCGATCATTGCCTATGTCGAGGACCGCAAGGACACCTGGAAAGCCTGCGGTTTCGCCGAGCTGATCGTCATCAATGACGCCACCGCGTATGACGCCTGTCACAACCCGCTGGTTCTCGTCATCACCAAGCGGCAACTGGCTCGCAAAGGCAGTGCCGCGATCTTCTTCGATCGCCAATCGGCGACCACGCCGGCGACGATCAGCTTCGCCGTGGACAGCCCATACCGGCCCTGGCATGCGCAACGCAAATTCTCGCGCGAGGCGAGGGGGCTGCCACCCTTCAAGAGACCCGAGAAGCCAGTGGCTGAAACGCAGCCGCCTCAGTAGCGGCGGATCAGGCCAACGAGCTTGCCTTGCACCTTGACCCTGTCCGGCCCGAAAATACGGGTTTCATAGGCTGGATTGGCGGCTTCGAGAGCAATCGAAGCGCCCTTGCGGCGGAACCGCTTCAGCGTCGCTTCCTCTTCATCGACCAGCGCCACGATGATCTCGCCGGGGTTCGCCGTGTCGGCATTGCGGATGATGACGGTGTCGCCGTCGAAGATACCGGCCTCGATCATCGAGTCGCCCTTGACCTCCAGCGCATAGTGGGCACCGCCCATGATCATGTCCGGCGGCACCGAGATCGAATGCGTCTGATGCTGGATGGCATCGATCGGCACACCGGCGGCGATACGGCCCATGACCGGGATCGACACGGCGGAGACCGCATCGTCATCATTGCCGGGCGAGGGCATCCGCGAAGGCGCCGGCTTGATCTGCCGGCCAAGGGCACCACCCTGACCGAGACTGCCCTGGATGACGCTTGGCGAAAACTTCTTTGCCGCGTTGAGGCCGGGCGCGATCGAGTCCGGCAATCGCAGCACTTCCAGCGCGCGTGCCCGGTTGGGCAACCGGCGAATAAAGCCGCGCTCCTCAAGTGCGGTGATCAGCCGATGAATCCCGGATTTGGAGGCAAGGTCGAGCGCCTCCTTCATCTCGTCGAAGGATGGCGGAATGCCGCTCTCCTTCAGGCGTTCATGGATGAACATCAGCAGTTCATGTTGCTTGCGTGTCAGCATGGCGGCCCCCAGATTACCTGAAACCAGAATCGAAAAACAAACCCAGAACAAACACTATCTGTTCCAGTTGTGTTCTGCAACCGTTTAAAGTTTAATGAATTTGTTAAGGCTGCTGAAATTATTTGGGCTTGCCAGCGGGTCGCGATCGACAGGCGCCAACCACGGCAATGCGCCTGCTCACATTGAAATCATTATGGTTAATGACCTGTGGCTCATCCTCGACCCAAGGTTTGGCATCATCTGCCGATCGACCTCCACAAGGGACGCTATCAATCTTCGGGACGTTCGTTTGCCGTGAACGAAACGGAGCCAAAACGCCAACGTCTGTTGGCATTTGTGGCTGGAATTCAGCCCTCCGTCATCCGCCGGGCAGTGAGGGCGGCGACGGCAAATCGCGGAGATCGTTGCGTCAGGTAACGGCTTCCTTGACGGCGAAACGCTGGTCCTTCCATGCGCCCGTGCGCAGAATATCCTCCAGCACCTCAACCGCCAGCCACACATCCTTGTAGCCGACATAGAGCGGCGTGAAGCCGAAACGGATGGTCGATGGCGCGCGAAAATCACCGATGACGCCGCGCTCGATCAGCGCCCGCATGATTTGATAGCCGTGATCGTGAAGGAACGACACCTGGCTGCCGCGCCTGGTCGCGTCGCGGGTGGTCTCCAGCGTGAGGCCATAGGCGCCGCACTTTGCTTCGACGAGCTGGATGAACAGTTCCGTCAGCGCGACGCTCTTTTTTCGCAATGCCGCCATGTCGACGTCGTTCCAGATGACAAGCGCGCCTTTGAGCGCCCGCATCGACAGGACCGGCTGGGTGCCGCACAGAAAGCGGCGGATACCGGTGCCGGCAACATACCCCCGTTCGAAGGCAAAGGGCCGCGCATGGCCCCACCAGCCGCTGAGCGGCTGGCTGATATCGCCGTGATGGCGCTGCGCGGCATAGATGAAGGCCGGTGCGCCCGGACCGCCGTTGAGGTACTTGTAAGTGCAGCCGATGGCGAAATCGGCATTTGCCTGATCGAGCTCGACGGGCAGGGCGCCGGCGGTGTGGCATAGATCCCAGACGATCAGCGCTCCGGCCGCATGAGCCTTGCGCGTCAGCGCCGCCATGTCGCGCAGTTCACCCGATTTGTAGTTGACGTGGTTGACCAGCACCACCGCGACGTTTTCGTCGATCAGCTCTTCGATGGTGGGCGCGTCGACGCCCGCGAGGCGCAGCAGGACGCCGTCCCGTGTCGAGGCCACCCCTTCGGCGATGTACAGGTCGGTGGGGAAACTGTCACCCTCGGCGACGATGACCGACCGGCCCGGCCGCATCTCCAGCGCCGCATGCAGCACCTTGTAGATGTTGGTCGACGTCGTGTCGCAGACGACGGTCTGGCCGGCCGCGGCTCCAATCAGGCGTCCGAGTTGATCGCCGAGTTCGATCGGCATCTCGAAC
>NZ_RZOM01000723.1:0-3225 GCF_003999175.1 Mesorhizobium sp. M7A.F.Ca.ET.027.03.2.1
TGCTGGAATTGCACGCGATATCGAGACGATCTCTGCCATTGGCGTGCGCACCTGTCTCGCCGTCACAGCGCTAACGGTGCAAACGCATGACGCCGTGATCGAAATCTATTATTCGCCACCTAGCCTGGTGGCCAATCAGATGTGCGCCGCGCTGCAGGCCAACGACGTGGCCACAATCAAGATCGGCATGCTGGCGACTGCCAAGATCATTGTTGCCGTTGCCGCAGTGCTGCGCAAATTTCCGCATGTCCCCGCAGTACTCGACCCTGTGCTGGCCTCCACCTCAGGCCGCGCACTTCTGCAAGCAGGCGCTATCGCTGCCATGAAGCGCGATCTTATGCCGCTTTGCTGCATTGTCACGCCCAACCTCCCTGAACTGGCGCTCCTTAGTGGCTCCGAACTGGCAGTGGATGAGGACGGAGCGCTCCAACAAGGAAAAAGACTGCTGGCCGCCGGCCCTCAAGCCCTGCTGATCAAGGGTGGGCATGCGTCGGGAACCCGGTCGACCGATATTCTGTTACGCTCCGGGCACGAACCCATCCGCTTCGATGCACCGCGCCTTGCCACATCGATGCGCGGGACAGGTTGCATGCTGGCCAGCGCGATTGCGGCGCATCTGGCGAAGCCGAAGCCGCTCGAAGACAGCGTGCGCGAAGGCAAGCTGTTTGTCTTGGAGAGGCTTCAGAAATGCCGGCTGAATAACCACAGCGTTCTGCGTCCAGCCAAGCAGACCCATTTTCCAGAATTTTTCCCGTAGCGAGACTAGAGAAGGGGCTACTGCTTCTCTATGCCATCCTCACAACGCGTTGAGTTTCTCACTGCCAATTATGCGACTTTCGAGGTGCAAATAGCGAATATCGAGTTCTTAGTGACAGAAACGACCGGAATTGGTTGCGTGGATCACCAGGTCGCTACCGATTGGGTCAGCGACTCAATAGAACGTCACATCTCTGTCCACACTCGAGCTTATTTGCCGCAAACGCGTCGAGCCCCGCGTCAATCGGTCTTATAATAGTATCCGGGGCAGCTCCAAAGCTGTGGCATCGGCTACCCGCCGGCCGTGGCGCTTGCTGTTCGAGCGTCGGACGCCGCCTGCCATTGAACATCTGATGGGCTATTGGGTGGCGGCGACACACTCATCCAGGTGCAACTGGCTTTTTCAACTCGGGAACCAGCAGAAGCCTTCGCTGCGTCGCAACATTTGGATTATGTCGTACAGCCCGATCTTCCAGAGAAAACAAGACCTAACGTTCGAAACCTGTCACGCAACCAACCACCGAATGAAAGATCCAGCGTGCGATCGCAGGGAGGTAAGAATAACCGGTCTGGCTTTCCTATCGCCGGTCCAGGTTAAGACCAACGACGTCGTCACGACATCAACACAGTGCGCGAAGCGCTCGTATTCCTGAATCAGTGGCCAAAAGCGCGTCGGGGACCGGTATTCAGTTGCGCGGTGAGAAGCAGCAACGCAGCGATCGCCGGACAGATGACACCCGAGCAGGCGCGGCAAGCATTGTGGGATTTGCCAGGATTGCCGGCGTGCTGGCCAAATCTGATTTCGTCGTTGGTGGCGACTGATTTAAAGCTGCAGGAAGATCACCGCCGGTAACGCGTTGGCCCGCTGCTCGCCAAGACGGAAAGAACGCCGCCTTGTGAGTTCCAATAATGGGCGATGCGGGAATTGCACATGTCTGTGCCCATCTGTCCGGCCGAAATGCAAATGGCGTCACTGGCGAAGGTCAGCGAACGCGGCACGCAGGGCTGGATTCTTTTGACTTGCGGCAAGCCGACATAGGTGCTGGCTTGATGTCTCGGTCACTGCGACGTGTCATGCCGATTCATTCGTCAGCTACCATGACGATGCGGCGCGTCGCCTGCGATCAGTTGATCGAACCGCGGTGCAATTCGGGACGCTTCGTCGATCCCGACAGTTGCGCAAAGGGAAGCCAAATCAGCGACTAGAGGCAACGTGGCTACGGATTCGAAGGGACCCCGCTGTTGCCGAAGAGGTGACTGGTGGAATGTCAAAGATCACCTCGTGAAAGGCCATTTGGGGCCACCTAATGATAAAGCCGGATGCCGCTATCGGGTCCTGGCACGGGAATGACGGTCCGGCCCTACGGTGGATCGAGTTCGGTTCATGTCGCTTCGCAAGGAGGATGTGTTCCGGCGTCTGCCCGAACCCCTCTTTCTCGCATTCTGCGAGGTTGCGCGATCGGGCCGCTCGGTCTCTGTGCTGATCGCCCCTCCTGTTGCCATCGATCGATTCCGCTTCCGGTGCGCACGCACGTGTCGCGCGTGGCAATCATGCAAGGTCGTGAATCATAGGAGGATGTACATGCTTTTGTCGGATTTCGGCCGCATCGGGTTCGATCCGTTTGTGGAAATGCGGCGCATGCAACAGGAAGTAAACCAGCGTTTGGCCGGGCTGACCGCCAGCGCCGCTCAGGAGTTTCCGCCGATCAATCTTTGGACTGGCGAGGACAGCGTGGCGGTGGCCGCGGAACTGCCGGGGATATCACCTGACGAAATCGGCCTCACGGTGCGCGAGAACATTCTGACATTGAAGGGAACGCGCGAGCCTCGAACGGAGGACGAGAAATCCGTCTGGCACCGCCGTGAGCGCGCCTATGGGACCTTCTCCCGGACAGTGCAATTGCCATTCCGCGTCGACCCGGAACGGGTCGAGGCGCGTTTCGCCAACGGGCTGCTCGAAGTCGAGTTGCACCGGCCGGAGGCGGATCGGCCGAAGAAGATCCAGATCAAGGGATAGAGGGAGGCAAGCATGGCTCAGGAACGCGGATCGGCCGTCGCACCATGCTGCTCAATGCCCGCAAGGTGCTTTACGACCATAGTTCGGCCATCACCATCCTTCTCGCCTTCAATGACATAACGGCCCGTCGTATCATCGAGCGGGAGAAGGAAGAACTGCTCGGTCGCACCGAAGACCTGCTTCGGCAGAAAGACGTCCTGCTGCGCGAGATGGAGCATCGGGTTGCCAACAGCCTGCAGATCATTGCCTCGATCCTGTTGCTGAAGGCACGCTCGGTGACGTCGGAAGAGACGCGCCAGCATCTCAAGGACGCCCATCAGCGCGTTCTGTCCGTGGCCGAGGTGCAACGCCATCTCCACACCTCCGCCGGCGTCGACGAGATCGATGTCGGCTCTTACCTACCGAAATTGTGCAGCAGCCTCGCCTCGTCGATGGTCGGCGAAGCCCAGCCG
>NZ_RZOM01000724.1:0-3223 GCF_003999175.1 Mesorhizobium sp. M7A.F.Ca.ET.027.03.2.1
GAGGGGGCCTGGCGGCGTTGGCCATGGACAATCGGGCAGCATTTCAGGCGGTGAAGTCGGCCGACAGTTCGCGGATCAGGAAATCGACGAACGCGCGCACCTTGGCCGCAATATAGGTGCGGTGCGGATAGAGCGCGTAGATCGGGCTGGAGCCGGGGCGAAACTCATCCAGCTGCACTTCCAGCCGGCCGTCCCTGATCGCAGCGTCGACCAGCAGGCTGGGCAGGTTGCCGATGCCGAAACCGGCGGTGGTCATCTGGTAGGCGGCCTCGACGCTGTTGGTCGAGATCCGCCCCCCGATAGCCGCATCGAAAGGGCCGTCGGGTCCGATGAATGGCCACGTGCCAAGGCGCTTGGCGAAATTGCTCAGCACGCAGGAATGGCTTGCCAGCTCATCCGGGTGGACCGGACGGCCGTTTGCATCCCAATAATCGGGCGTGGCGCAGACATAATTGCGGACGTCACCAAGCCGGCGGGCAATCAGGGCGGAATCCGCCTGACCGCCGAAGCGGATGGCCACATCGTAGCCTTCCTCGACAATGCCGACGACATAACGCGCGGTGAGGTCGAACTCGATCGTGGTGAGCGGGTTTTCTTCGAGGAATTTCGGCACCAGCTTGGTTATGCGCGTGTGGCCCAGAACATTGGAGCAGGAAACCCGGATCAGGCCGCGCGTCTCCTTGTGCAGGCCGCGCGTCGAATCCTGCAGTTCGGAAATGTCGTCGAGCAGGCTGCGCGCACGCGGAGCATAGTCGCGGCCCGCCTCGGTGAGGCTGAGACGCCTTGTGGTCCGATTGATGAGCCGGACGCCGAGGTCATCTTCCAGTTCCTTGATGGTGCGGCTGACGGCCGTCGTCGACATGTTGAGATCGCGCGCCGCCGCCGACAGGCTGCCCAGCAGGCAGACCCGATCGAACACCCGCATCGCCGTCAGAAGATTCATCTTGCCTTCCCCTCGCCGTCGCGGCCCCGCCGCCATCGGCTGCGTCCTGTAGAAAACAGCGCCCAGCAACGACGCGGCAAGGGCATTCCACCGAATTTGGGCGTAAAATCAACAATGGGAGAACCGATATGACATCCAGACCTCTTCATCCCGCGATCGGCACATTTGCGAAAGGCGCAAAGAGCGGCGCGCTTGGCCGCCGCGAGTTCCTGGCGCTGGCCAGCGCCTTCGGCGCCAGCACGGCGATTGCCTACGGGCTCATCGGTCAGCCGGTCCCGGCGCGAGCCGAGGAAGCCGTCCAACCCAGGAAGGGCGGCGTGGTGCGTGTTGCCATGCAGGTGATGGAACTGGAAGACCCGCGCAAGTTCAAGGTTTCGCAGATGGGCAACATCGCCATGCAGTTTCTCGAACCGCTGGTGCGCTGGAAGCCGGATTTCACCTTCGAGCCGGTGCTGCTGCAGAGCTGGGAGATCAATGCGGACGCGACGGAATATGTGCTCAAGGTGCGCCCGGGGGTGAAATGGTCGAACGGCGACGATTTCACCGCCACGGATGTTGCCTTCAACATCACGCGCTGGTGCGAGAAGGATGCCGCCGGCAACTCGATGGCCGGGCGCATGACCGCGCTGATCGATCCCGACACCAAGGTGGCACGCACTGGCGCCATCGAGGTTCGCGACGGCCACACCGTGGTCCTGAAACTGTCTCAGCCCGACATCACCATCATCCCAGCGATGACCGACTATCCGGCATTGATCGTCCACCACACATTCAATCCGAAGGCGGCGCCACTGTCGGCCAACCCCGTTTGCACGGGCCCGTTCGAACTTGCAAGACTCGATGTCGGCGTTGCTGCCTCGGTGCGCAAGCGGCCGGACGGGTCGTGGTGGGGCGGCGAGGTGTTCCTCGACGGCATCGACTGGACCGACTACGGCACCGACTCGGCCGCCACCGTCTCCGCATTCGAATCCGGTGAGATCGACCTGAATGGGCAGACGCAGTCCTATGACGTCGCCATGCTCGACAGGCTGGGCCTGAAGAAAAGCGAGATCGTCACTGCCGCCACCCTGGTCTCGCGCTGCAACGTCAACGCCAAACCCTATGACGACAAGCGCGTGCGCAACGCCATACAGCTTGCGGTCGACAACGAAGCGGTGCTGCAACTGGGCGCCGACGGCATGGGTATCGTCGCGCAGAACGATCATGTCGGACCGATGCATCCCGAACACGCCGACTTGCCGCCGATCAAACGTGATCCGGTCCGGGCCAGGGCATTGCTCGAGGAAGCCGGCCAGCTCGATTTCGAATTTGATCTGATCTCGGTCGAAGCCGATTACCGCAAGGAAAGCTCCGATGCCGTCGCCCAGCAGATGCGCGACGCGGGCTTCAAGGTGAAACGCACCGTCATCCCGGAATCGGCATTCTGGAACGACTGGACGAAGTATCCCTTCGCGACCACCAATTGGAACGCCCGACCGCTCGGCATCCAGACCTATGCGCTTGCCTACCAGACCGGTTCGGCATGGAACGAGACAGGGTTCGCCGATCCCGACTTCGATGCCAAGGTCCACAAGGCCAACGCCATCGCCGATCCGGAGCAGCGCCGTGCGGTGATGAAGGAACTGCAGGTCATGCTGCAGGATTCCGGCATCATCGTTCAGCCCTACTGGCGAAAGCTGTTCTGCCATATGAAACCTGCCTTGATGGGCTACCAGATGCATCAAGCCTATGAGCAGGACTTCACCCGGGCCTGGCTCGCGGCCTGATCGCGGGCAACCCTTCCGACAGGCGGCGCATTTTCCGGCGCCGCCTGTCGCCTGCTCACCGGGAAAGTTGCGCCGAAGCGTCGGCATCAAGGGCGTTCGAGGAGCAGTGCGGGCTTCGCATCGGGCATGATGCGCAGGTGCGGCCACACGCGCCATACCTTGGCAGGTCGGCCGGAATCCCGGGCCAGCGCACCGGACCGGCTGGCACATCAAGCGTGTGAAACATTCTGGTTTCCGCCTCTGTCATCATCAAGCTCCGGTTCATGGCTGGAGCTTACTTTTGAATGATGGAAGTGAAACCCGCTTTCCCGGGCAACGACCTTCCCGAAAACCGGGAGAATTCGCGCTCTTGGTGCCGACAGGAACCGAAGCGGCAAGATCGAGCCGCATGAGCGGTCTGCCGCCGCCTGATGTTTATGCCGGATCTCAACAGGTCTCTGCCGCTCAATTGAACTGAATTCGCCTGCTTGTTGCGCGGAACTCCAGCCTGTCTCGGACGTTGGACGCCAATATC
>NZ_RZOM01000725.1:0-3223 GCF_003999175.1 Mesorhizobium sp. M7A.F.Ca.ET.027.03.2.1
CCCCAGAAGCCGTGCACGTCGACCTGCGGCACCGGCAGCGGGCGGAAGACGAGCTTTGGTCTCTTTTCCAGTTTTGCCGCTTGGGAGGATGGCGATGCGGTCATGAATTTACTCCATTCTATTTGACGGCCCCGGCCATCAGGCCGCGGATGTAGAAGCGCTGCAGCGCCAGGAAGAGGATGAGGCACGGCACCATCATCACGGTGACGCCCGCCTGCACCGCGCCCCAGTCGATGGCGCCGAAGCGGCCCGACTGCAGTGCGGTCATCATCACCGGCAGCGTGAACTTGGACTGGTCGGTCATCAGCACGAGGGCGGCGAGGAATTCGTTCCAGGCGCCGAGGAAGGCAAACAGGGCGATGGTGACCACGCCCGGCCAGACCAGCGGCAGCATCACTTTCAAAAGCATGGTGAGATTGCTGGCGCCGTCCATGCGAGCGGCCTCCTCGATCTCGCGCGGCACGGCGTCGAAGGCGTTGCGCATCATGAAGATCGAGAACGGCAGTTGCAGCGTCACATAGACGCCGACCAGGCCGGTCAGGGTGTTGTGCAGGCCAAGCTTGGTCAGCACCAGGAAGATCGGCGTCAGGATCGACTGGAACGGGATCATGATCGTCGACAGGATGAGGATAAAGAACAGGTCCTTGAACGGAAACCGAAACCGCGAAAAGCCGTAGCCGGCCAGCACGCTGACGGCGACCGACAGCACGACCGTCATCAGCGAGACATAGATGCTGTTTTGCGCAGAGGCCCACAGCCCGTCGCCGAAGCTGTTGAGCGTGGCATAGTTCTCCAGCGAGAACCCCGACGTCGGCCAGGGCGGCAGCGGCGGCAGGCGTGCTTCGGCCGCCGGCTTGAACGCCGACAGCACCGCCCAAACAATCGGCGCGGCGAACAGCACCGAGGCGACGATGCCGGTAGAATGCTCTGCGACGCGGCTCAGGAGCCGGCGGCTACGGGAGGCTGCCTGCGCCATCAGTCGAGACCCTCCGGCTTGCGCAACAACCATAGCTGGACGAGGCTGAGCGCCACCAGGATGACCAGCAGCACCATGGAAAGTGCCGCGCCATAGCCGAGCTTGAACGACACGAAGGACTGGTTGAAGATCCAGTAGACCGCCGTCAGCGTCTGGTTGCGCGGGCCGCCGCGCAGGATGATGTAGAATTGGTCGAAGGCGAGGATCGAGCCGGCGACCGACAGGATCAGCGCCAGCGCCAGCGTGCGGCGCATCAGCGGCAGGGTGATCGCCCTGAACCTGGCGAAAGGCCCGGCACCGTCGATGACGGCCGCCTCCTGCAGGTCCTGCGGGATCGATTGCAGGCCGGCCATCAGGATGATCATGGTGAAACCGGCGACCTTCCAGACGACCATGGCGATGATCGACCAGAAGGCCGGCTGGAAGGTGGCCAGAAGGTTGAACTTCCTGTCGATCAGTCCGAGGTCGTAAGCGGCCGGGCTGAACAGGCCGGAATCGACATTCAGCAACCACGACCAGAGCAGGCTGGCCGAGGCGAAACCGACAACCGCCGGCATGAAGAACATGGTGCGGTAGAGATTGGTCAGCGGCCGCGGCCGTTCGACGAACAGCGCCAGCGGAAAGGCCACCACGAAGATCGCGATGGTGACGATCACCGTGTAGAAGGCGGTGAAGCGCAGCGCGTTCCAGAACCTGGTGTCGCGCAGGATGGCGACGTAATTGCCGAGGCCGATAAAGCTGTGCTCGCCCATCAGCGGCCAGTTGTGCAGCGACATCCACGCCGTCATGCCGAGCGGGATCAGGAAAAAGACGACGACCAGCGCGACAGCCGGCGCGACATAGAGCAGGCCGATCCATTGTTGGCGGCTGGCGACCCTGCGGGCGCGGGGCGGGGCAGGGGTTGCTGCGGTGATGACGGTCATGGCTGTTCCCTTGGCGCTGCGTCCCCTCCCCTTGAGGGGAGGGTCCGGCCGTGGGCCGGGGGTGGGGTCCTCTGCGGAGCGCGCCGACATCAAGAAACGTCGAGCACTGCGGTGGCGACCCCACCCGGACCTGCGGTCCGACCTCCCCTCAAGGGGGAGGTGAGGTTGGGGCTATTTCTGCGGCGCCTGGTCGATGATCGACTGCATCGTCTCTTGTGCGTTGGCTATGGCGCCGTCGACATCGTCGCCGAAGAAGACCTCGTTGATCATCTGCGTCCACGGCCCGTTGGCGGAGTTGATCAGGTCGTTGAACACCACCGAATAGGGTGTCTTGCCCTTGGTCATGGCCTCGGCGGCGACCTGGTAGCGCGGATCGAGATCCTTCAGCGCCTCCTTGGCGATGTCGCCGCGCACCGGCAGGCTGCCGTATTTGGCAAGGATGGTCTGGCCTTCAAGCGAATAGGCGAAGTCGAGGAACTCCTTCACCACGGGCAGTTTCGTGGTGCCCTTGGTGACGACGAAATTGTCGCCGCCGGCAAAGGACGACCAGCCGCTGTCCTTGCCCGGCAGGAAGGTGACGCCGTAGTCGATATCGGGATACTGGGTGTTGAGCGCGCCGATGGCGAAGGCGCCGGACGGCGAGATGCCGATATTGCCGGCGGCAAATGCCGCAAAGAAGTTCGCGCCGGTATCGGTCTGCGCGCCCGCCGGCACCAGGTCCTTCTTGACCATCGAGCGGTAGAGATCGATGGCGCCGCGCAGTTGCGGGCTGTCCAGCGTCGCCTTCGAGCCGTCTTCGCTCAGGATGTCGCCGCCCGACGCCCAGATCAGGGGTGTGAAGGTGAAGATGTTGCAGCCGCCGCAATTGCCGGAGAAGTAGAAGCCCTTGATGTTGCCGCCGAGCGCGTTGACCTTCTCGGCATCGGCCGCGATCTCGGCCCAGTTGGCTGGTCCTTTTTCGGGGTCGAGGCCGGCCTGCTTGAACAGCTTCTTGTTCCAGATCAGCACCGAGGCGTCGGCGGAGAAGGGCAGGCCATAGATGTGATCCTTGTAGGTGCCGGTCTTCACATGCGCCGGCGACAGGCTGGCAAAATAGGGCAGGGACTTTGCCCAGTCGGTAATGTCCTCCAATTGGCCGGCTGCGGCGAAGGAGGGCGTGTAGATCAAGTCGAGCGACAGCGCGTCGGGCGCCGTGCCGCCGGCGGCCGCGGCGCCGTATTTTGGGATGATCTCGGCATTGGGAATGATGTCGAGTTTGACCTGGTTGGTGTGCGCCTTGTTGTAGGCATCGACGATCCTCGGCATGAAATTCGAGCCGTCGGGG
>NZ_RZOM01000726.1:0-3222 GCF_003999175.1 Mesorhizobium sp. M7A.F.Ca.ET.027.03.2.1
GAATGGGCCCGGGCGATAACGTTGATACCGGGATTAGCGGCGCGGGCTCGGAGCACGATCTGACCGGCTTCGAAGGCATTGGGGATGGCAAGGATCAGCCGGCTGGCGCCTTCGGGGTTGGCGGCGGCAAACACTTCGGCATTGGCCGCATTGCCGGCGACGGTCTCGATGCTGTCCGCTTTCAGCCTCGCCAGCGTCTTGTCGGCGTCCTCGATGACCAGGAAGGGCACTGCCGCGTCTTTCAACGCCGAGCCGACCAGGCCACCGACACGGCCGTAGCCGATGAGGATGGCATGGCCGGTGAGTGCCGTCTTGGGCGGCGGCCCGTCCTCCCTTTTCGCCGTTGCCGCGACAGAGGCTACCTGGCCCGGCTCCGTCGCCGGACCAACCGGTTTTGCTTCGACCGGCGGTGCCGTCCTGGCGGCGCGCCGTTCCAGCCACGGCTTCATCCAGTCGATGGCCAGGAACATCAGCGGGTTGAGGACGATCGACAGGATGGCGCCGGCCAGAATGAGGTCGCGACCTTGTTCGGGCAACAGTTTCAGCCCGACGCCGAGCTCGGCCAGGATGAAGGAGAATTCGCCGATCTGGGCAAGGCTTGCCGAAATCATCAATGCGGTGGCCAGGGGATAGCCGAAGGCAACGACGATGACGAACGCCGCCAGCGATTTGCCGATGACGATGATGGCCAGCGTCGCCAGGATCGGCCAGCCATTGCTGATCAGGCTGAACGGGTCGAACAGCATGCCGACCGAGACGAAGAACAACACGGAAAAGGCATCGCGCAGCGGCAAGGATTCTTCGGCGGCACGGTGACTGAGTTCGGATTCGCTCATGATCATGCCAGCGAAGAATGCGCCCAGCGCCAGTGAGACCCCAAACAGTTTGGCCGCGCCAAAGGCGACGCCGAGCGCTATGGCAAGCACCGCCAGCCGGAAGAGCTCGCGCGAGCCGGTGTGGGCGACATAGTGCAGGATCCAGGGGATGACCCGGCGGCCGACCACCAGCATGACGACGACGAAGGCGGCGACCTTGGCCAGCGTGATGCCGACGACGCCCCAGATGCCGTAGCTGGCCGGCAGCGACAGCAGCCCGCTTGCATGGGCGTCGGTCTGCTCCTGGCCGCCGAGCACGCCGGCCAGCGCCGGCAGCAGCACCAGCGCCAGCACCATGGCCAGGTCCTCGACGATCAGCCAGCCGACAGCGATGCGGCCGCGCTCGGTCTCAATCATCCGCCGCTCTTGCAGAGCGCGCAGCAGCACGACCGTCGAGGCGACCGATAGTGCCAGGCCGAACACCAGTCCCGCGCCCATCGACCAGCCGAGCATCCACGACAACCCGGCACCGAGTGCGGTGGCAAAGCCGATCTGGACGACGGCGCCCGGCACGGCTATGGCGCGCACCGACAGAAGATCCTTCAACGAGAAGTGCAACCCTACGCCGAACATCAGGAGGATGACCCCGATTTCGGCCAGTTCGTTGGCAAGGCCGGCATCGGCGACGAAGCCAGGCGTGTTCGGCCCGACCAGCACGCCGGCTACGAGATAACCGACCAGCGGCGGGATACGGAAGCGGTTGGCGAGAGCCCCGAAGATGAAAGCCAGCCCCAGACCGGCGACGATGGTGGCGATAAGGGGCGTGTCAGGCGGCATTGTCTATGGAGCGCCTTTCAAAAACAGCGATGTTGGATGAGCGCCGCCCAAAGCCGCCGCCTGTTTTGCAATATGGTGGATGGTATGTCGGCGATGCAACCCGCGAAGCCGTGAAATCGACGGCGCCGCCGCAAAAATTTGACCGGCAGCTGAGAAGCTGCCGGCCGGATCGGAATTTGTGCGGTGCTATTCGTCTCGATCCGTCAGGGCCGATCGACAATATCAGCCTGCCCGCAGCAGGGCCTCGATTTCCGGTATGGCATGGTTGGTCAATGTCTTGGGAATTTCGGCGGTCACCTTGTCCTCGACCTCCTTGTGCAGCTTTTTGCGCATTGTCCCAAGCACCACTGGCGGTGCGACGAGCACGATCTCGTTGAATTCGCCGTCATGCGCGAGCTTGTAGAGCCGGGCGGCGATTTCATCGGCGAAACGCTCCTTGCCGATGCGGTGCCAGTCCGTATCCTCGACTGCGCTGCGATGGACGGAGGGACCATCATTGTATCGGCCCGGGCTGTCGCTGCCTTGCTCGCGGGTGGGCGGGTTGTCCTGCTGTATTTCCTGCACCACCTCGAGATTCGGATATTTGTTGTCGCCGGCGTTCCTGAGGAAAAGCGCCTTTTCGCCATCGGCCACCATGACCCAGGTACCGTGCTTGAGTATGATTGTGTTCATGATGACAGGCTCCTTTTCAGCCGCGTGGTGGCCTTTCGTGGCGTTCCGCAGCCGGGGTTTCGATCCGATATGACAGGCCTTTTGAGAACGCGCCCCGAGCCACTAATGTTCCAGGCGGCAGCCGTGTCGGCGTTGGACATTCTGGCTGTCCAGAGTTCGCGGCTTTAATCTACTAATTTGGTAGAATTTAGAAAAAACAGTTTTGCGGCTTTTCTCCCCGGGCGCTAAAAGACCCGGAAAACAAGGCCCGCGACAGCAGCTTGAATCCGCTCCATCCGTAAACGAGAAATATTTTTCTCTTGGCCGGGATGCTTTCAGAAAAGCAATTGCATCCCGATAAGGGATGCGCGAGTGCGTTCCTTCTGGTTTCTCGCGCCCGCGCGTAGAACTGCAAGCTCATTCAGGATTCCGCTCGCGTCCATGTCGCACACTGCTCCCAAGCTCAACGCTTTCCCCGTGTTCATGCGGGTCGAGGGCGAAGCCGTGGCCATCGTTGGCGGCGGCGAAGAGGCACTGGCCAAGGCGCGGCTGATCGGACAGTCGAGCGCGGTCCTGCGGATCATCGCGGAACACGCCGAGCCCGACCTGCTCGCCTTCATCGCCCAGGCCGGCGCGAGCCATTTTGCCGCCGCTTACGACGCATCGCAGCTCGAAGGCGCGATCATGGTGTTTGCCGCCAGCGGCGACGAGGAACTCGACCGTCGGGTGGCTGCGGATGCGCGCCGCCTAGGCATTCCGGTCAATGCCGTCGATCGGCCTGAGCTTTGCGATTTCTTCACCCCGGCGCTGGTCAACCGCGCGCCGGTCGCCATCGCCATCGGCACCGAAGGTGCAGGCCCGGTGCTTGCCCAGATGTTGCGCGGCCGCATCGACCGCATGCTGTCGCCGTCGCTCGGGC
>NZ_RZOM01000727.1:0-3219 GCF_003999175.1 Mesorhizobium sp. M7A.F.Ca.ET.027.03.2.1
CTGTACGATGCTTCAGCGGCGGACATTCTGAGCCAGATTGGTCAATCCGACGCTTCAAGCGGCAGCTTGCTGGTAATTGGCCACAATCCGGGCCTGGAACATTTGGCCAGACAGCTTGCCGGGCCGGGGTCAGACGCCAAGGCGCTCGCGAGACTTGAAGAAAAATTCCCGACGGCAGCCCTGGCACGCTTCGCTTTCGAAGGTGACTGGTCCGGCCTGTCGAGCGCCCCGCTGACGCATTGTGTGCACCCGAAGGATTTGGGCTAGAATTCAGGCGCCGCGGGCAAGCTGCCACCCGGCAGACTTCGAACCAACGGTTCATGCCAACTGCGCAAAATCGGCTGCTCAAACGATGCCCCGATTGTTGCTGGTTCCATAAAAAACAAGAGCGGCGGGCAAAGCCCACCGCTCTTTGTGGTCGCAGACTTCAGAAAATCAGCGACCCCAGATGCCCTGGCCCGACTGAGCCGGCACCTTGGCATTGGCATCACCCTGCGTCTTTACGGACTTCGGGATCGAGCCGGTGTGCGTGGTGTCGATGTTGGACACAGACTGGTTCGCAACCGGCTGGTTGGCATTGTAAGAGCCATAGTTGTCGCTGCCGGCAAAAGCAGTCCCCGTGGCAACGAGGATGGCGGCGGCGGTAAGAGCGATCTTGGTCATTTTAGTTACTCCAGTATTTCTTTGTTCTGTCCGTCTGGTGGCGTGCCCTTGGGAGGAATTTCGCGTCGCTCGGACCACCCCGAGATGGGTTTGCCCTGCCGCGGATTCCAATCACGAAGATGTTCCTCCGCAGCTTGAATCCGGGCCTTGAAATTTGGCACAGGCCCCCGGCGGTCATAATTTTATTGTTCGAAAGCAAATCTTTAGTGAGATTCTTCTCCCACTATGCGAGGCCGACAACCAGGCCAGCGTTCACCATCTGCTATACAGTCCGTCAACAGAAATCGAACCGAACGGTTCGGTTTGAAGAGACCTGACCCCTCCAGCGTTCTTTTTTCGGTGCGGAGGTGGACGAGATATGGGTGCGTACGTCCAACCGGGACGACAAACCGGCCGCTATAGGCCGGTCATGCCCAGCACGTCGCGCATGTCATATTCGCCTGGCGGGCGTCCCTCGAGCCAGAGCGCGGCGGCGATGGCGCCGCGTGCGAACATGACGCGGTCGCCGGCTGCATGCGACAAGGTCAAGGTCTCGCCCTCGGCGCAGAAGCTGACGCTGTGTTCGCCGATGATGCTGCCGCCACGCAGCACCGCAAAGCCAATCTCGCCGGTCGGCCGCGCGCCGATGACGCCGTCGCGTGCAAGCCTTGCGACCGTGTCCAGGTCGATGCCGCGTCCGCCGGCTGCGGCATGCCCCAGCATCAACGCCGTCCCCGATGGCGCATCGACCTTGTGGCGATGATGCGCCTCGACAATCTCCACGTCCCAGTCATCGGGATCGAGTGCCCGCGCCGCCTGCTCGACCAGCCCGATCAACATGTTGAGCCCGAGCGAAAAGCTGCCGGAGCGCACGATGGCAATTGTTTTCGCGGCATCAGCGATAGCAGCCGATTCATCAGCATCGAAGCCCGTTGAGCCGATGACCAGGGCCGGCCCGCCGCGCTCGGCGCAAATGCTGGCCAGATCAGCCGAGGCAGCCGGCGTGGTGAAGTCGATGACCACGTCGGCCACGGCAAGCGCCTCGTCGCGGCTCACCAGCCCTTCGCCGATACTGCCCGGCCGGTGGAAGCGGGCGGCGAGCGCCAGCCGCGCGTCGCCGTGCACGGCGGACGCCATCTCGCGGCCCATGCGGCCCAGCGCACCCGCTATGGCGACCCTGACCGGTGGTTTCAACATGGGGCGCTATCCCGCAGCTATTTCCACATGCCGCGCATGCGCGCGCCGATGTCGACGCGCACCTCCGGCCGAGCCGCCCTGCCCTGTGCCACCTGTGCGCTCGGCCAGGACACCTGCTGGAACGCAGCCAGGATCGAAGCCGGGATGAAGCGGGTGCGCGAGGCATAGAGATGGCGGTCGCCGCGCGCCGCCTGGCCGTGCGGAAAGAAGCGTTGCGGCATGACCAGGTTGAGATTGTCCTTGGCCCGCGTCATCGCCACGTAGAGCAGCCGGCGCTCCTCCTCGATGTCTTCCTTGGTGCCGACGCCGAGATCGGCCGGGATACAGCCGTCGACCGTGTTGAGCACGAAGACGTTCTTCCATTCCTGGCCCTTGGCCGAATGGATGGTCGACAGGATCAGATAGTCCTCGTCGCGATGCGGCGGCCCGGCCTGGTCACTGGTGGCGTCCGGCGGATCGAGCGTCAGTTCTGTCAGGAAGCGCTCGCGCGAAGCATAGCCCGAGCCGATCTGCTCAAGTTGCAACAGGTCGGCGCGGCGCGTCGTCGCGTCCTCGTGGATGCGCTCCAGATGCGGCTCATACCACAGCCTGATCTGTTCGAGGTCGGCAGGCCATTTGGCGCCGGTCCGCAGGCCGGAATAGAGCGAGACGAAGCCCGGCCAGTCATCCGCGGCGCGTTGCGGCGGACGCCAGCCGGCCAGCCCCATGGCCTCGTCCAGCGCCGTCGTCATGGTCTCGACGATCTGCGCGGCAGCCGAAGGGCCGATGCCCGGCATCAGCTGCAGCACGCGGAAGCCGGCGACCCGGTCGCGCGGGTTCTCGGCGAAGCGCAGCACCGCCAGCACGTCCTTGACATGGGCTGCATCGAGGAATTTCAGCCCGCCGAACTTGACGAAGGGAATGTTGCGCCGCGTCAATTCGATCTCCAGCGGGCCGCTGTGGTGCGAGGCGCGAAACAGCACCGCCTGCGATTTCAGTGCCGTGCCGGCCTCGCGCTCGGCCAGGATGGTATCGCAGACGAAATTGGCCTGCTCGACCTCGTCGCGCACGGTCACCAGTTTTGGCCTGTCGGTCGACTTGCGCTCCGACCACAGGTTCTTGGTGAAGCGCTCCGAGGCTTCGCCGATCACCGCATTGGCGGCCGCCAGGATGGTTTCGGTCGAGCGGTAATTGCGCTCCAGCATCACGACGTCAGCGGCTTGCGCGAACTGGTTGGGGAAGTCGAGGATGTTGCGCACCTCGGCGGCGCGGAACGAATAGATCGACTGCGCATCGTCGCCCACCACCGTCAGCCCGGCGCCGTCGGGTTTCAGTGCCATGAGGATCGAAGCCTGCAGGCGATTTGTGTCCTGGTATTCGTCGACCAGCACATGGTCGAAA
>NZ_RZOM01000728.1:0-3217 GCF_003999175.1 Mesorhizobium sp. M7A.F.Ca.ET.027.03.2.1
ACAGCGGTGCTTCGCTGAATTTCGCCTGGATCCAGCTCGGTGGTCTGCGCGTCGGTAAAGACGAATCGGCCTTCAATACGTTCATCGGCTATGCCGGCAACGTCATCCAGGATACGCTGGTTCCCTACGGCGACTTCGACACCAACGTCGTCCAGTACTATTTCGACGCAGGCAATGGGTTCTCGGCCGTGCTCTCGCTCGAAGAAGGCTCGGGTGACGGCACTCTTGGCGCGTATGGCGTCGGCACGATCGACAGCTATGTTCCGCATGTTGTCGGCGGCGTGAAGTGGACCCAGGGCTGGGGCGCGATCACCGGTGTCCTTGCCTATGACAGCAACTACGAAGAAGTCGCTGGCAAAGTTCGCTTGGATGTGAACGTTTCCAACGAGTTGTCGTTGTTCATCATTGGTGGCTATGGCACCGACGACAACCTCAACGATCCGAGCTATACGCTTTCGGCTGGCGGTCGCGGCTTCTACAAGCAGTGGGGCGGCAACTGGGCAGTGTGGGGCGGTGGCACCTACAAGTTCAACGAGAAGACCTCGTTCAATGCCCAGATTTCGTATGATGACTGGAAGAACCTCGGCATCGCTGCGAACATCGCCTATGACGTTGTCCCAGGCTTCACCGTGACGGCCGAAGTTGACTACCTCAACGCAGGCAATTTCGATGAGGCCGACTTCTCCAACTGGACCAATGCCGACAAGAAGAGCAACATCGGCGGCATGCTCCGCTTCCAGCGCTCGTTCTAAGGCTGGTTCCTTACGTGTGAAATCCAGCCCGGGCGCACAACGCCCGGGCTGTTTTTGTTTCGTGACTGGATCAAGGCAAACAGAAGGATGGGGGTATCGGTAGCTGAATAAATCCGTGGGGTGATTTCGTGGGATCCGCTGATGGGCGGATGAAATCACAACTGCGTGATTAAAATCTCTTGAAAGGACGCTTCCAAGCGGGTAGGGCTGACCTATCCCACTCGGGGGTGTGGCAAATGATGACGAACGAAGCGATTCAAGAGGGCGAGTCCTCTGATCATTTTTCGATGTTTTCTTCTCAAAGTCCGAAGATTCGATACACCTACAACAAGATTAGAGAAGTAAAGTCGCATCGGGTCGGAGATCTTTTTTCAGCATATCGGGACATATTATGGGATGATGGGCGGCATAAGTATAATGTCAGCTCGTTCATCGGCGAAATAGACGAGATTCTCCTTGGGGAGCGTTTCAGCGCCTTTGACCAAAGTACCCTGGACAACCTTATCGGCACCTTGCGCCAGCGCGGCAACAGCAACGCAACCATCAATCGAAAGATGGCTGCCCTCAGCAAACTGCTGCGCAAGGCTCACAAGATGGGAGATCCACAGCCTGCCCGAGTTCCGCCGCCAGAAGGAGCGGGCGGGGCGGATTCGCTTCCTCGAGAGGGACGAAGAGGCAAGGCTGTTCGCCGCCATCAAGAGCCGAAGCGAAGATGCCTACAGGCTTTCCGTCTTCCTGGTCGATACCGGATGCCGTCTCGGCGAGGCGCTTGGGCTGATCTGGAACGATATCCAGGAGCATCGCGTCAGTTTCTGGATCACCAAATCCGGCCGCAGCCGCACCATTCCGATGACCGAGCGGGTCAAGGAGGTCATCAAGCTGCCTCCCACTGAGGGTCGCCGGCCCAAAGGACCGTTCACAAAGCTTAGCCAGGCACAGTTTCGTGCCATCTGGAACGACGCGAAGGCCGAAGTCGGACTTGGCGCAGACGACCAGGTGGTGCCGCACATACTGCGCCATACCTGCGCCTCGCGCCTTGTCCAGGGCGGCATCGACATCCGGCGCGTGCAGATGTGGCTCGGCCACCAGACGTTGTCGATGACCATGCGCTACGCGCATCTGGCCACCAACGATCTCGATGGCTGTGTCATCGTGCTGGAAACACCTCGATCGACTCAGCCGGGCGGCAATCGCGCTGAAGGCTCCATGTTTTCTTCGCCTATGACGACGCCTTCGTCGCCGACGGCAGGGCGGAAAAAGAAGGACGAGGCAGCCGCCGCCGCAAAGGAGTCGCCGAAAGCGACTCGGAAAAGTTCAAAAGCCAAGTAGGCTAAAGAATCCCCACCTATACTATCATGGCTATCCCGTGACCTTGTTTGGTCATGGGATTTACTTCAGGATATTCTTCCGCTCGGCTTGATCGAGAAAAGCGGCTATGTCGCCCGGTAGGCTGCCGGTCTCGAGGAATGGCGCATGGCCCTGGCCCTCGACAGTGATCGCCTCCATCACGGAATGGCGCTCTCTCATCTGCTTGAGCGAATCTATGGACAGCAATCTCGAATTGGCACCACGTATGGCGAGCAACGGGATGGCGGCCAACGCCTCGAATTGAGGCCATAGATCAGGCAGCTTCTGCGTCAGATCGAGGCTCGCCACGGTATCCACCAGCTTCGGATCGAAATCCGGCATCAGCCCATCATCCGTTTCGCGGTAGAGAGCCCATATCATCCGGTCCCAGTCGGCGCCGGCAAGGGCGGGGAAGTCTTCGTCATGCACGCTGCGCTGGGCGGCAATTGCCTGTGGGCGGGTTTTCGGTGCCGGGTCGCGCTCGAGATAAGACTGGATATGGGCAAGTCCGGCCGCCTCGATCACCGGCCCGATGTCGTTGAAAACAATGGCTTTCAGGACCGATGGCCGCATCATCCCGAGCACATGGATGATCAGCCCGCCGCGCGAGGTGCCGATGAAGGCCGCTTCTCCGATGTTCAACGCCGTCAGCCCGGCCAGGATGTCGCCAGCCTCCACGCCGACATTGTAGTTTTTGGCGTCGGGATCATAGGCTGACTGCCCGCGCCCACGGTAGTCGAAGGCGATTACCTTGCGCGGAGTTGCCGCATCCGTCGACAGATAGAGCGCCAGCTCGTGAAAATCCCTGGCGTTGCGGGTCAGGCCAGGCAGGCAGACAACCGGCCAGGGTCCGCTATTGGCCTCACCGTAGATGCGCGCATGAAGTTTTAGCCCATCCGGTGCACTGTAGAAGAAGTCGGAGAAATTTTGCTTGCTTGCCATCGGAATGTTCGATCTCGCTGTACCGATTTGGACAGCTACAGGCGAGGGCAGGGATGGTCAAATGAAAGGCGCTCTTGCCTTCTCCCCTTGTGGGAGAAGGTGAATCGGCGCGCTAGCGCCGAGACGGATGAGGGGTGTTCCAGCGAAGTGAGGCGTTGGCGTTCCCTGGAACCCCC
>NZ_RZOM01000729.1:0-3205 GCF_003999175.1 Mesorhizobium sp. M7A.F.Ca.ET.027.03.2.1
GCGGTCGGCCGAGAATGGCCGGCAGGTGTCGGGCGCCAGCACGCGCAATGCTTCCCAGCCCTTCAGGATCCCCCAAACCAGCGGCGCATCGGTGCCGCCAGCGACCATCACATCGGCGCGGCCAAGCCTGATCTGGTCGACGGCCGAGGCGATGGCGTGGTTGGAGGAGGAGCAGGCCGAGGTGACGCCGAAGACCGGGCCGCGCAGGCCCAGATTCATGCTGACATGGCCGGAGGCCGCGCTTGGCATAACCTTTGGCACGGTGAAGATACCGGCGCGGTTCTTGCCCTCGACCAGGATGGCGCGATAGCTCTCTTCGATCGCCTCCCAGCCACAGACGCCGACACCGACGACGGTGCCCATCCGATAGGTGGTGTTCTCGTTCGAAACCAGGCCGGACTGCTGCATGGCTTCCCTGGCTGCGATGGTCGCCAGCAGGCTGAAGCGGTCCATCGACACGGTCTGCTTGCGGTCGATTCCGTGATCGGGAAGCGCCTTGATTTCGCAGCCAACCTTGACCTTCAAATCATGCAACTGGGGGCTTGTGATCTGGCCGATGGCCGAGCGGCCGGCGCGCATCTCGTTCCAGATCGCGGGCGCGCTGGTGCCGAGCCCGCAAATGCCGCCCATGCCGGTGATGACAACGCGCTGCCGCATTCAGTTCAGGCTTTTTTCGCGATCAGCGCGCGCACAGCTTCGACCATGTCGCCGACGTTCTTCAGATTGCTCCAGGCGTCGACCGTGTTCATCTCGATCTCGATGCCATACTCTTCCTCAAGATCGAAGATAATCTCCGTCAGCTCGAGCGAATGGATGCCAAGCGAGGTCAATTCGGTGGTGGTGGTGATTTCTTCGCCGCCCGGCTCGGCATGAGCCTTGATCTTCGCGATGATATCCGTTGCCAGCTGGTCGGCCATTCGGTTCCTTCCCCACTATCTCGACGTTTCCCGACGCCAACTGAGCAGCGCCCCTTTTTCTCCTGGTATCAAGCCGCCGTCGTCGTTTAATACCCCCGCCAAGCGCAGCATGACCGTACCAAGGTGGTTCCCTCTATAGAAACCGAAACGTTGTCAAGCAACAAGCTATATCGAACTCCATATCGACAAAGCCGACGGAGTGCTTAACGTGCAGGCATGGATATGGGCGAACCTAGCGGCGAACATGACGGGATTTCGACGCAGCGCGTTGCGGGCGTCGCGCGGCTTTCCTGCGCGCTCAGTGAGGGCCGCACGCGCCTGCGGCGCCTCTATCAGGACGGCGCCGCCAAGATAAGAATGCCGGCCGTCTCGACCGATCCGCTCGAAGCGGTGCTGATCAACACCGCCGGCGGGATGACCGGCGGCGACCGTATCGCCTGGGAGGTGGATGTCGGCGCGGCCGCTTCGGCGTCGATCACCACGCAGACCTGCGAGAAGATCTACCGGGCGGCATCCAACCGTGCCGAAGTGCGAGTCAATTTGTCGGTCGGCGAAAATGGCCGGATCGCCTGGCTGCCGCAGGAAACCATCGTCTTCGACCGGGCGGCCTTTGCCCGCACGCTCGACGTCGAGCTTGCCGTCGGCGCCGAGGCGCTGGTGCTGGAAGCCGCCGTCTTCGGCCGCCTGGCGATGGGCGAGCGCGCCACGCAGGGCAACTTCCATGACCGCTGGCGTGTGCGCCAGGATGGCGCCCTCATTCATGCCGAGGATTTCCGCATCGGACCCGATATCGCCGCTACGCTCGACCGCCCGGCGGTTGCCGGCGGCGCGATCGCGGTGGCGACGCTGCTTCTGGTGTCGCCACGCGCCGAGGCCCTGCTCGACCGGGTTCTGGAGATCGTCGGCGACCACGGCAGCGCCAGCGTCTGGAGCGTGAAGAAATCTGGCAAGCTTCTTGCGAGGCTCTACGCCGGGGACGGCTACCGGCTGCGCCAGCGGCTGGTTCCACTCGTCGAATTGCTCAACGGAAGGGCGGGGTTGCCCAAATTATGGTCACTATAGGCCTGTCTCTACCAATCCAGGGAAACGCATGAACCTGACGCCGAGGGAAAAGGACAAGCTGCTGATCGCCATGGCGGCGATCGTGGCGCGCAAGCGGCTCGAACGCGGCGTCAAGCTCAACCATCCGGAAGCGATCGCGCTGATCACCGACTTCGTCGTCGAAGGCGCCCGCGACGGCCGTCCGGTCGCCGAACTGATGGAAGCCGGCGCTCATATCGTCAGCCGCGCGCAAGTCATGGAAGGCATCGCCGAGATGATCCATGACGTGCAGGTCGAGGCGACTTTTCCCGACGGCACCAAGCTGGTGACCGTGCACGAACCGATCCGTTGAGGAGGACAGGATGCTGGAGCTGCGTCCCAACTGCGAATGCTGCGACAAGGACCTGCCGCCGGAGGCGACGGATGCGCTGATCTGCACCTTCGAGTGCACCTTTTGCGCCGGATGCGTGGAACAGGTGTTGGGCGGCATCTGCCCCAATTGCGGCGGTGGTTTTTCGGCGCGGCCGATCCGCCCGCCAGCGATGCTGAAGAAATATCCGGCGTCGAGCAAACGCGTTCTCAAGGCTGAAGGCTGCGGTCCCAGCAAGGCGGCGTAAACACCAGACCGAGCAAAACGAAAGGCAAATAGAATGATCCCTGCCAAACGCCTCTGCCTGTCGGCGATCCTGCTGCTGGCCGCTGCCATGCCGGCCTATGCTCATGTCGGCATCGGCACGGCCTCCTCCTTCACGGCCGGCTTCATGCACCCGCTTTCCGGGCTCGATCATATGACGGTGATGGTCGCGGTCGGGCTGTGGGCGGCGCTCAAGGGCGGCAAGGCGGTTCTTGCCTGGCCGGCGGCCTTTGTCTGCGTCATGCTGGTCGGCGGCGCGCTGGGCATGCTGCACATGCCGCTGCCCTTCGTCGAACCGGGCATACTGGCATCGGTCGTGACGCTCGGGCTGCTGGTGGCGCTGGCGATCGATCTGCCGGTCTCGGCCGGGGTCGCCATCATCGGCCTGTTCGCACTTTTCCACGGCCACGCGCATGGCACCGAGGTGCCGGAGAATGCCGGCGGGCTTGAATACATGGCCGGCTTTGCCATCGCCACGCTGTTGCTGCATACCGCCGGCATCGCTGCCGGTCTCAGTCTCGGCATCCGGTTCCGTGGAGTGGCCCGTGCTGCCGGTGCCGCCTGCGCGGCGATCGGCATCGGTCTCGCCTTCGGCATCGTGTGAGGGTGACCA
>NZ_RZOM01000072.1:0-11225 GCF_003999175.1 Mesorhizobium sp. M7A.F.Ca.ET.027.03.2.1
CATAAAGCGTGCTCAGCTTTCAGGCCGAGCACTCATCCATTGTTGACAGCTCCTGTCGTCATTCAGGATCGCCCCATTCTCGCAGGCCGCTTGCAGCTTTCAGGCTGTTGTCAGCCAGGGCCGCCATAAAGGGTCTCGTTAAACAATTCAGGAGGCCGTTCCAATGAACAATCAGTTTGCGAGACTTTTTCGAGGACCAGGTATGCAGGCTTGTTTCAGGACAAAGAACTTTCTGGCGGCAACCACCGCGATGACGACGGTATTCCTGCCGGCTGTGTCTCTCGGGGTGGGTCTGGTAGCATTTCCAACTGGAGAAGCGTTGGCCGACGACCCGATTTCGATCCCGCTGGAGTATGTCGGGGAAGGCCATGACCGCCTGGGCATCTGGGCCAAGATCAACAATGGCAACGCGCAGCGATACGTATTCGACACGGGCTCGGACCAGCTCAACACGCAGATCGGGTCAGAGGTGACCGGGGTCCGCCCGATTGCCGACACGCCTTACGTATATACGTACGGGGACGGAACGTATGGTAATAAGCTTCAGAACGTGGAAATTGATAAATTTACATATGTCGATCCAGATCAAAAGATAACAATCGACGGGCCGTCTGTAAGCGATAAGAAATACCGGGCTGCTCGCATTCTCGATTTTGTCTATACCCATGCGTATTGCAAGGACAACAATCTTAAGTGCACGCCGGGATCCGTGACGGATGGACTTAAAGATATGTATGGTCAGGATCTCCAAGAACCTTATCACGCCGATAAGGAGCAGCGGGCGAAAATGACCGCTGGCAAGATGGCAGACGAAGGCGGCGATTTCGCAGGTACATTCGGGGCCGGCGATTTTCTTGGCAAGACAAGTGTCTGGGGCATGATGGGCAGTGTCACCAGGTCTGGCTACGTGGTCTCCGCCAATGTGAATCCGGATTCCGAGAGCGACCAAACGCCTGGCTGTTCCCCCTGCACGATTGTCAACCTCAATCCAAGCCTCCGGGCCCAATATACTAATGCCATGCCATGGGGAGAACCCGAGGAAAAAGATCAGGATTCTTATCAGAATTTTCCTGGCTCTGGCGCCAATGCCTCGACCGAATACGAAGGCAGCTACAATCTGCAGTACACGGTTAAGGATGGAGCCCCACCAATCACCGACCCCAACAAGACCGCGGTATTGCTCGACACCGGCACACCGGGCGGTGGCAGTCTGGAGATCAGTGATGCGATGCTGAAGCAATTTCAGGATGCGGGCGTCAAACTTAAAAATGTTCGGAGAAATGAGCAACGCGAGATCGTAAGCGCATCGGGCAACATCCCGAGCGTTACAATCGCAGGAACGGATGGCGATCCGGTAAGGCTGGACAATATCGACTTCACCTACACCAGCGGCACGACGGAACAACCCAATGACCAGACCAGTTTTGTTGCCGGTCTTGACTTCTTCAAAAACAGATCGGTCATTTTCGATCTGGAGAAGAAGTATACCGCTTATACGTCACATTTCGTCACTGCCAGCAACTTCTCTACCGATTCATCCGCACCCGAAGGGACCGGTCTGAGCAGGATCACGACGAGCATGGGGAATGAGGGCGGGTTCGGCATAGCGGGTGTCGTCTCCGGCTCCGGATCGCTGACGCTTGATACAAAGACGGTGGTCCGGATGACGAATGTCAACACCTACACCGGCGAGACGAATATTGCTCAGGATGCCTATCTCTCGCTTGCGGGGCTCGGCAACATCCAACGGTCAGCGAAAGTCGTTGCAGACGGCACGTTCGATATCTCCGAACATGGAAATGGCAGCGACTATTGGGGAATCTCCGACGCCTACAACGATGCCCGTATTCGTAGCCTGAGTGGCAGCGGAACGGTCGAACTGGGCAAGCGTACCCTGGTGCTAACGGATTCGAACGACACGTTCGCCGGCAGCATCAACGACCTCGACGTTGATAACAATAATATGGGCGGCAAACTATTCGTTGCCGGTGGCGTGCAAACGCTGAGCGGAAAGAACAATTTTTCCGGCATGACGACGGTCGGTTCCGGCGCGGGATTGCTGCTTGCCGATACAGGTGTGCTTTCCCATGATGCGACCACGTCCGGCTTTCTCGGGAATGACGGGCAGATCGGGGGCACGGCTATCGCAAACAGCGGCGGTGTCGTCGCAGGCGGCGGCACCTACGGTGCGGTCACCATTTCCGAGGGCGGCACGGTCGCTCCTGGCAGTGCGACCGATCCGAGCAGGATCGTCACCACACTGACTGTCACGGGCGATTTCGCGCAGCAGTCCGGATCGATCTATCAGGTCGACCTCGCAAGGTCGTCCGATCTCATCGATGTTGGCGGAGCAGCGGCGATCGACAGCGGCGCGCAGATCGAGCTGCTGCGGCAGGGAACGCTATCGGTCGATGCCCGATATACTCTGCTCTCCGCAGCAGGCGGCGTAAGCGGCACCTATGGCGGGCTGACGGGGGCTCTGGCGACAGACGCGACGCCCTTCGTCGATTTCCAGCTCGTCTACGATGCCAACAATGTCTATCTCGATATCAGCCGCACATCGACGGCGTTTGCCGATGTAGCCAGCACCTTCAATCAACGCTCGGTCGCCGCAGCGGCTCAGGCGCTTGGAAGCGGTAATCCGATCCAGGACAACATCCTGTTCCTGACGGCGCCGGAAGCCCGCAACGCTTTCGATATGCTATCAGGCGAGGTTCATGCTTCCATTCATAGCGGCCTCATCGAGGACAGTCATTCTGTACGCGATGCCGCGAGCGAACGGATCCGTGCGGCGTTCGACGGCGTCGGTGCCTCCAGCGTTCCGGTGATGACTTATGCGCTGGGTGGTCTGGAACTGGCCCCGGCAACGAGTGAGAATTTCGCCGTATGGGGCCGTGGCTTCGGCGCCTGGGGTCATCTCGACAGCGACGGCAATGCCGCCGGTCTCGATCACTCGACAGGCGGCTTTCTGGCTGGCGGTGACGCGGCTGTCGGCGAAAGCTGGCGGCTCGGCCTCATCAGCGGCTACAGCCATACCTCCTTGGAGGCGGACGATCGCGCGTCGTCGGGCTCGAGCGAGAATTACCATCTCGGTCTTTTTGCCGGCACGCAGAACGGCAATCTCGGTTTTCGTTCCGGCCTTGCCTATACCTGGCACAGCATCGAGACCGGCAGGTCCGTGGTCTTTCCAGGCTTCGCCGACAGCCTTTCGGCCGATTACGACGCCGGCACGTTCCAGGCCTTTGGCGAGCTCGGCTACCGTATCAATACGGCTTCGGCTTCCTTCGAGCCCTACGCTAATCTCGCTTATGTGAATTTTGACGCCGATGGCTTCACCGAGAATGGCGGCGCAGCCGCCTTGTCGAGCGGGGATCGCTCGAGCGACACGGCGTTTACCACGCTAGGTCTGCGTGCGTCGACGGTACTGACCCTCGGCACCGTGACTGCTACCGCGCGCGGCGGTCTTGGCTGGCGCCACGCCTTCGGCGACGTCAGGCCGGATACCGCTCTTGCCTTTGCTGGCGGTTCCTCCTTCGCCATCAAGGGCGTGCCGATCGCAAAGAACGCAGCTCTGCTCGAAGCTGGGCTTGACGTAAACATCACCGAGAACGCGACGTTCGGCATCGCCTATCAGGGACAGATCGCCTCGGATGCCCAGACACACGGGTTCAGCGCCAAGCTCGGCGTCCGTTTCTAAATCACCCGCAAAAGAGATTGGTTATGAAGTCAGTGAGTGCATTTTCTTTTACCGTCGTTCTCGGCTCAGCGACGGTGATGTCTGTGTCCGCCGCGCGAACGGACGATGCCTGCTACAACAAGGCACAAAGCCTATGATGACGCAATGTTCAATCGACGACCTGAAGCCAGTCGATGGCGAGCTTGACAAGCTCTACAAGGAGATGGAGACCCGGCTCAAAGAGTCCCGGCGCATGTCCAGGAACTGGTCGAGACCGCGAGGGGCTACAACGCCACCTCGGAGAACACGCGCGACGCCTACCCCAAGGATTGGCGGCATTTTTCCTCCTGGTGCCGGCGCGCTGGCTTCGATCCCCTGCCTCCGGGCTCGAAGGTGATCAGGCTCAATATCAGCGCCTGTGCCTCGGGCACCGCCGCCGGCGATCCGAAGCGTGGCGCCCCTGCCCTTTAGTTTGCGACCATCGAGCGGCGGCTTTCCGGCCTCGCCTGGAACTTTACCCAGCGCGGCCGGCCGTTGGACCGCGCGGAGCGGCATATCTATAAGGTTCTTGCCGGCATTCGCCGCAAGCACGCAAAGCCACCGCGGCAGAAAGAGGCGGTCCTGGCGACGATCTGCTGGCGATGATCGCCACGCTCGGCCACGACCTCAGGGCCTGCGCGACCGCGCTATTTTGCTCCTGGGCTGTGGCGGCGGCCTGCGGCGCTCCGAGATCGTCGGTCTCGACGTCATGCGCGACGACAACAGCGATGGCGCCAGCTGGATCGAGATTTTTGACGGCAAGGGCTGCTGGTCACCCTGCGCGGCAAGACCGGCTGGCGCGAGGTCGAGGTCGGCCGCGGCTCCAGCGACCACACCTACCCCGTAGTCGCGCTCGAGAGCTGGATCCGCTTTGGCCGCATCGCACGTGGACCCCTGTTCCGCCGCATCTTGTCGATCAGGTCGATATAATACGAAAAAGCCGCCGCCATTCGGGACGGGCGTCGGCTATCATGTCCAGCCATTATGCGGCGAGCGGATAGCTTTCGCCGGACCAGGCAGAGAACTTGGCGGCAAAAGCCTTCATCTCGTCGACCGCGAATGTGGTGCGCGGTTGCGAACTCGACTTGCTGGGCGAGAGGGACCTCGCCGAGAAAGGCGCTGACATGAGCGGGATGCTGCTTGGCCAAATCGAGATCCGCAAAGCAATCGGCCAGCGCCGCGTCGTCCAGCTGTACGCTGCAGGGCGCGTTCACGTCGTCAAGACGGATGCCAAATGCTTGCTCATAATGGCCGCAAGGTAATCGTTTCGGGTCGGAGACACAAGTTGCCGCCTCCTTCGCCGTAGAGTGGCCCGATACAATCACGATCGATATTGCCACCTCTTATCGATAGTGATCGCATAGTTCCCTGATTCGACTCTCAACCGCTCATATCAAGCGATTACTTCCATGTATCTGCTGCGCTAGCCCGTCCTGGCCTTGGAGTGTCGCTCCTCACCTCCTCCACCACTCACCAGCCCGATGGGAGTATCGCCCGCCAGCAGCTTCTCCTTGCTGAGCAGCGCGGCAACCTCAATCGCCTCGAAATCGGGCAAATCCCGCAGTGTGTCGAGGCCGAAGTGCAACAGGAAGGTCTTGGTCGTGACGTAGGTGTAAGGCGTGCCAAATTCAGCGGGCAGGCAGACGTTGACCCACAACAATCAAGGGGACGGTGCAGGCCAAGATTGCGGCAGGGCTTGGGCCCCCCACCCTTCTCCTCAGAACTCCGCTGCTTCCAGCTGGCGGCTGAAACTCACAGGCGCAGCCAGCTTGGTCTCTAACAGCATCGATCGCATCATGGTGTCTGCCATGAATCCGTGTGCGTGAAGCGCTCCAGAGCGAAGATGTTGGGCGTCAACCAGGTTCACTCCAATGAGCTTCACTTCTCGAGTTCTGCACAGTGTCCACGACTGGCGCCGGAGGTTGATCCGGTGATTAGGAGGAGCACTCGTTGTCGGATTCTCGACGATGTCGGACATGTGACACAACGCTTCCAGAGCGATCGCATTGTTCCGAAACGATTTTCCCAGTTGGCACGAAGGTTGCGGCCCTATGCGCAAAAGCACTGCGATGCCGCACCGACTGGAAGAACTCATCAATGATCACGCTTTTCGAACATGTGGGCGCCGCTACCGACACTGAGCGTTCCCGAGCCGACGGAAGCCTCTATCCCTTCTTTCTGAAGGCTGTCCGGACATGAACGCATTTGATGTCCGTCCAACGCTTGATGCTCCCGACGACGATCCCTATGTCTGGCTTGAAGATGTAGAGGGCGAGCGGGCACTTGCCTGGGCCGCCGGCCAATCGGCAAGGACTCTGAAGCACTTCGGTGGAACGCAGTTCGAGCGCGACCGCGCGGCTCTGACAGCCATTTTCGACAATCGCGACAATCTTCCCCTGATCGCGCGCCGTAGTCAGTACCTCTACAATTACTGGCGAGATGACGGTAATCCACGCGGACTGTGGCGCCGGACCACCCTTGCCGCCTACATGAAGGCGGATCCCCAATGGGAGCTACTGCTCGATCTGGATGCTCTCGCGGCTAGCGACGGAGAGGACTGGATCTGGGACGGCGCGTCCATCGAGCCGGAGAGACGGGAAAGAGCCGTTCTGCGCCTGTCGCGCGGCGGCAGCGACGCGGTCGTGCATCGCGAATTCGACCTGATTTCTCTGAGCTTTGTCGCCGACGGCTTCAACCTCCCCGAGGCCAAAGGCTACGTTAATTGGCTGGACCCTGACACGCTTCTGCTTTCCAGTGCGCTTGGTAATGGCATGGCCACCCGCTCCGGCTATGCGCGCACAGTTCGACTGTGGAAGCGTGACGCGGATCCCCTCACCACGCCGGCAATCTTCGAGGCCGGGTTCGAAAGCTTCCAAGTGTCTGGTCATTCGGACCGCACCGGCCGCAGCGAGCGCCTTTGGTTCATCGAGCAGCCGGCCTTCTTCGAGAAGATCAGCTGGATCGGCGATAGGAGCGGGCCGAGGAGGCAGATCGATCTTCCTCGCGACGCGTCGTGGCGGGTCTTCGGCGACTGGCTGGCGGTAAGGCCGCGCAAGCCCTGGACGGTGGGAGGCACCACCCATCCCGCCGACGCGCTGATCGTCATCTCGCTTTCCACTTTCCTCGCCGGCGGACGCCTTTTTGAGACCCTGTTTCAACCAGGGGAAAGGCGCTCCATGCAGTCATTCTTCTGGAATGACGGGAAGCTCATTATCTCTTACCTCGTCAATCTCGCACCGCGTTTCGAGATGTTCACTCCCGGCCACCAGGAATGGACGCGCCGAGTCCTGAACACCCTGCCCGCCGAAGGTACTGTCGACGTCTGGTCATTCGATGCGGCAGTTCACGAGACCAATGGAGAGGTCCTGATCTGTGCTCAGGATCCGATCACGCCGCCGCAGCTCTTGCTGTTCGATCTGAATGCCGCGCCGTCTCTCAGCGCTTCAGCAATCCTGAAGCGCAGCCCGGAGAATTTCGATGCATCCGGACTGGTGGTCACGCGCCACGAGGCAGTCTCTATCGATCATGAGCTGATCCCCTATACGCAGGTTGGTCCGGCGAACGGGAACGGAGATGCTCCGATTCACCTTTCCGCTTATGGCGGGTTCGGCGTATCATTCCTGCCCTACTACAACTCCCCGCTGGGCAAGCTGTGGCTCGAGCGCGGCGGCACGTGTGTCGAGGCGAACATCCGCGGCGGCGGCGAGTTCGGCACCCGCTGGCACGAAGCCGGGCGCAGGGAGGGCAAGCGTCTCGCCCACGACGATTTCGCCGCCGTTGCCTCCGACCTCGTGCGAAGGGGCATCACCCTGCCGAGGCGGATTGCCGCCGAGGGTGGCTCAAATGGCGGCCTGCTGATCGCAAACATGCTGACCCGCTATCCTGAGCATTTCGGGGCTCTGTTCTGCACAGCACCGCTTATCGACATGCGTCGCTACACCAAGCTCTTGGCGGGCGCGAGCTGGATCGACGAATATGGCGATCCGGACAAGGTTCACGATTGGGCTTTCCTGAAGGAAATCTCCGCCTATCACGCCGCAGCGCCGGGACAGCCCTATCCGCCTATCCTGATCGCCACCACGAAACGCGACGACCGCGTCCATCCGGGCCATGCGCGCAAGATGGCCGCAAAACTGCAGGCTCTTGGCTATCCCGCTTACTTCTACGAGGCCAGCGCAGGCGGGCACGGCTGCGGCGAGGACAATCGGGAGCAAGCCGCATTCATCAGTCTAGGCACCAATTTTCTCCGCAGCGCAATCGGCTTCAACGATCACCCTCCGGAGACGGCGGAACGCGTTGCAACGCAAGAGGGGCATTTGAGGTCCATCAACAATTCATTCGAGCAGGAGACGAAATAGTGCAGTGCATCCTTTCTGAACATCAAGGAGTGAATCTCATGGCGAGAACGCGAATGGGCGTAGCGCGGGCAACAGCAGCGGCGGTGGCCCTGATCATGGTGGGACAGCAGGCCGTCGCCGCGGAGCCTGCGCAAGCAGAGACCGTCCTGGCGGAGACGGGAGCCTCGGTCACCGAAGCGCCAATCCCTTGGCAGGTCCGCCTGCGGGCGTTGGGCGTCGTTACGAAAGATCTGGGCTACGTTGATACGCTTCCCGGCTCCGGTCTTTCGTATTCGGACACGGTGACGCCGGAACTCGATATCTCGTATTTCTTCACCGACAACATCGCCGCCGAACTCATACTCGGTACCACTTATGCCAACATCGCGGGCCAAGGGACGATCGGAGGGTTGGGCAACATCGGCAAAGTTTGGCTGCTGCCGCCGACACTCACGTTGCAGTACCATTTTACCGATCTCGGCGCGTTCAAGCCTTATGTCGGCGCCGGCGTGAACTACACGATCTTCTACAACCAGGACACTGGCAGCGCTGATGCTCTCAAGGTGAAGAACACGTTCGGCACGGCGCTGCAGGTCGGATTCGACTACATGGTGGACCAGCACTGGGGCCTCAACTTCGACGTGAAGAAGCTTTTCCTGAAGCCGGACTTCGACGTCACGGTGACCGGCGCGAAGCTGACGGGGAAGGCGGAGCTCGATCCCTGGCTGATAGGCGCAGGTGTCACCTACCGCTTTTGAATATCAGAGTGAAGTCTGCTTCCCGACTGCCGGTTTAAATGAAGGGCGCCTCGCGCGCCCTTTTTTACGGTCGACACTGCAGCGCAAGACCTCATGAAGCTATTGTCGGGCGGGGTTCTCTTCCGGCGGACCAAGAAGATGCACTGGCCAACCGGCCTTGCGCCTGAGGTGGAGTGCTTAGAAGCGCTTTGGATCGGGACGGGCTTTGGTATTGTGGGTGGAATGCTTCAGCCAGACCATTTGCCAGCATCGTCTCCCGGACGTCATGTGTGAGCTTCTTTGTCAGCGCAAGGCGAACACGGATCTCCTAGCAGGCCGTTGAAGAAGTGTCCCGTTTGGCCTTGAGGATTGCCTCGTCGCCGTTGTGATAGAAGGTGATGTCGATGGAGCCGTCGTCGAGCAGTTCAGCATGGCCGTCGCCTGTGACCTCGTCCATTTCGTCGAATCCGACCCATGTGAAGAAGACCGTCGACGGGCCGTAGCCGAGTTCGAGGGTTAGATGAGCCAAACGCCAGTGGGGCGTCCTGGGGACGACGCGCGCGAGATTCTGGTCGTGGTGGCCAGCCCAATACGATGTGAGAAGTTGCTGCCGGTGCGGGTACCGGAGGTCGCCGATAGTGACAGCCGATGTTCGACAGCGGCAAGGACATGCTCAGCCGTCAACGCGCCGAGGGCTTGGCCGGGAATGGTGGTGATGGAACCAATCCAGAAAGCGGCGGCTGCCCAGGAGAACGCCTTCGCGGGACTTTGACTCCAGTCCGCACACCCTGCTCAGATAGTCCGAAAAAGAGGTCAGAAGCGGAGCATCCGGATTATTATCTACACTGGGAACAGAAGCATGGAAGCGTTCTGGAGCCACTCGCCGCGCGTTTACCAGTGCCGACACTGCTCCAAGCTGACTATCTGCCATGACCACCTGCCGAACGTAGTCCGTTGATGCCACCGGTACCCTTCGCGGTCTGCTCCAGCGGGAAGATCGGGTCTGATCGACCCTGCTGACCTGTGCGGCGGCCTCTCTCGCTAGGGCGTCCCCCTTCCTGTCGTCCTCCTCCGCCGCTTTCGGCTGCTTTCGGCCCGCCGCCCTCGCCAAGGCGTCGTAGTCGGTAAGCGCGTCCTCCGTCTCCTTTAGGGGCTTCATCGCGTGACTAGAGTTTAGCGCGTGTTTGTAGGCGGCGGACCGAATGGTCGTCGAAATGCCACTCAGCGCCACCGCAAGATGCCCTAGGGCTTCCGCCTCATGATCTGACAGCGGCACGTCACGATTAGAGCCGATTGCCCTGCCTTCTTCCAGTTTCACAATGTTTGTAGTCATTTCCTGCTCCATCGCGTTGACTGAGATACGATGGAGACGGAAGTGGAGAACAAATTTTTACAAGCAACTAAGATGATATTCTCGTCAACGGGACAATAGTGGACGTTGAGGGCGGCGAACAGGGTGGTGGTGCCGTTGCGCTTGTAGTCGTGCCTCATCGTACCGAGCCGCCCCTTCTTCATCGGCAGGCCGGGTGGGTGCGGTCGAGCGCCGGATCTGGCTCTTTTCATCGACCGACAGAACGATGGCATGGGCCGGCGCATCGAGATAGAGGCCGACGACGGCGCGCAACTTGTCGACGAACTTCGGATCATTGGAGAGCTTGAACCTGGCGCCAGCGGTGGGGTGCGAGACCATGCGCCTTCCAGATGCGCCTGACGGCGCTGGCGCTGATTGCGGCGGCTTGCGCCATCATGTCGGCGGTCCAGTGGGTCCTCTCGCCCGGCGGATCGGCAAGCGTCAGTGCCACGACGCGCTCGCCGACATCGGGACCGAGCGGCGGAATGCGCCACTGTCGCGTCTTGTCGCGCAGCAGCCCGTCACAGCCTTCCGCGGCAAAGCGCTCCTGCCAGCGCCAGACGTCGGTCTTCGACTTGCCGATGCGGCGCATGACCTCGCCGGTGCCGACGCCGTCGGCGGGCAAAAGCACTATCTCGGCGCGCCAGACATGCTTTTGCGGGGCGTTGCGATCCCTGATCAGCGCCGTCAGACGGACGCGATCGGCCGACGAAACGGTGAACGATCTTCCTGTGCGCATGCGCCAGACTCGCACGCGCAGGCCAGAAAGGGAATCTCTGATTGGACTCCTATGTCAGGCGGGAACCACTAGACGCCGAGACCGCCGATGCAGACATGTTTGGTGTCGAGATAATCCACGATGCCCTGGAGGCCGCCTTCCTTGCCGAGGCCCGATTCCTTGACGCCGCGGAACGGCACCTCCGGCGTGGTGATCAGGCCTTCATTGACGCCGGTACTTCAGTCCTTCCATCACGCGGAAGGCGCGACCGAGATCGCCGGTGTAGAAGTAGGCCGCGAGGCCGAACTCGGTGTCGTTGGCGAGCGGCGTGCCCGACCTGAGACATGGGTGACGTTTTGTACCGGAC
>NZ_RZOM01000730.1:0-3203 GCF_003999175.1 Mesorhizobium sp. M7A.F.Ca.ET.027.03.2.1
GTATTGGGGGCGGCATCAATCCGTCCAATCCGTCGAACCCGAGCAATCCGTCCAATCCGTCAAACCCCAGCAGGCCGAGCCTGCCGGGTGTCGTGGCCCAGATGTCGGATAGCAACGTGGCGCGAATGAAGAAGCGCTGCGTCGACGTGCTCGGCAGCGAAGGCGCTTACGACCGCGACCTCCGGCAACTCTGCCTCCTGATCGCGCGCCGCTGATGCTGGAGGTGCCGGGACTGGAGGTGCCGAACCGGCCCTGAGGCCCGGCCGCATGTTCCTGGCCTCCGGCTGGTCGGAAGGCCCGCCACACTGGCGGGCTTTCCGCGTTCATTGGCGTGCCGGTATCAAAGTTCTGGCTTCCATCACGTTGGATGGCCGTTTCCGTTGCCACGATCGCACGGAACGGTAGAGCCTTGGGAACGTTCTCGTCCTCGAACATCGCGGCCGCGATGTTCGACCCAATGCGTCAACGCTAACGGGAGCTGAAAGCCATGAGCCTTGGAACCATACTGATCATCATTCTTATCCTTGCCCTGCTTGGCGGCTTCAGCGGCCTCGGCGGAGGTCCTTTTTATGGCGCCGGCTACTATGGCGGCGGCGGCCTCGGGCTCGTGCTGCTCATCGTCATCGTGCTTGTCGTGCTCGGGCGCATCTAGCCAGGCCCGCCCGGTTGTCGCCGACAGATCGCAATCTCGTGAGCGCCCCCAATGTCGGCGCGCACCGGATTGTGATGCAGGCAAGCCGGCTTGTGATCCTGCACTCTGCAAAACTTTCGTATGGTCATTGCGGTCCACACCCCCCCCGTGGAAACAAGAGGAGAGGGTCCCACCCCTTATCCTCCTCCAAGGCCCGCTCCGGTTCACCGTGGCGGGCTTTTGCTTGATGGGCGAGGAACCGGCTTGCATCAAGCTTCAAGGAAAGGCGGGTGTTTTCTGAGAAGTCTCCGTTCTGGCTGCGGCATTGAGCGCAGCCAGATCCTGACGCCAGATTACTCCATGTCAGGTACGTCGCCGCTGACGAAGAGCGTGTTAGGCGGGCCGTATTCGCCTAGCGTCGGATCGGCCTCACGGCTCCAGGCGATGACGCCGGCATGCTTTGCCGCCAGAGCCTTGGCGGTGCGTATAGCGCGGTCTTCGCTTTGCTGGTCGGCGGGTCCAAAGGCGGGGAACAACTCGCCATCCTCACCGCGATCGAAGGCGACCACGACGATCAGCCTGGGATTTTTCTGGCCACTGGAATCGGACATCTTGCACCTTTAGCGCGGAACCTATCACATTGCTCGGGGTTGAAGGCCGCGAATCGATGAATGCCGACTTTGGGGAGTGGCATCGTGCAAGATCAGCGTTTCGATGAGCCGGTCAGGATTGCACTCGGCCGATCGCGAAACTCGATCTTCAACGTGGAGCGGGTCGCTCAGGCTGCAGACATCCTGCTGAACCGCTGGCCGGTTGCGACCGGGCAAAAGCATATGGTTGCCCGCAAGGTCTGTCTGGCCGTGCTCGAGGGAAAGAAAGAGGTCTCGGCGGCAAGGGCGGCGTTCATTAACGCCGCGATCGAGGCGGACATCCTCGTCGAACCGCGTGAGGTGTCGATCCCGTAGCCTGCTCCGGTGAAATTGAATCAGGGTCTGGCTCCATCCCCTTGATGTATGCCTCTTTTTTGGCGATCGCCGACCGGCTTTTCGGGGGCCATATTGACCTGCCTCTCGGCGCGCCTTGCACGGTATTCCGCATATTCGCTGCCTTTTGGGCAGTCTTCAGTACCCGTTGACATAGCATCCCGGTCTCTATATTGAACAGGATTATACAGGTTCACTGAACAGGTACTATATGAAGCGGCGCGCGGTTCAACTGTCTCCCGGTACGGGCAAACCCGAGCAGATCGCCACCGTTCTCGAACATGAAATCCGCTCCGGTGTTCTCGGCTTCGGCGACCGCCTGCAAAGCGAGAATGAACTTGTCCAGCGCTTCTCCGTCAGTCGCAATACGGTCCGCAAGGGCCTCGAGGAATTGTCCAGCCGGGGGCTGATCACGACCAGGGTTGGTATTGGCTCGTTCGTCACCTTCGACGGCAAGCCGGTCGATGACTCCATCGGCTGGTCGCGCGCGCTGGCCGATGCCGGCGCCAATGCCGAGACGCGGACGCTGCGGCTGGAGGTCATCGAAGACCCCGATCTGGCTTCGCTGCTTGGTATCGAAAGCCCGTTCTTCATTGCGGTTGACCGGGTGCGCACCAACGCCAGCGACGGCCATGCGATCTCCATCGAGCGCAGCCGGCTGCCACTGTCCTCCGAGCTTGAGGACGTACCGTTGCGCGGACTGCGCGAGGGCTCGCTGCACCAGACGCTGCGCGCCGCCGGCCTCATTCCCGACCATGGCGAGGAATGGGTCGAGATCGAGATGCTCAATGCCGAGGATGCGGCCATCCTCGGTTGCCCACAAGGCACGCCCTTCCTGCGCGGCCGCCGGTTGACGCGTGCGGCTGACGACCGGCCGATCGAGTATGTCACCAGCCTGCTCAACCCGGCACATTTTGCGCTGCATATGAGGTTCTGAGCGATGCCGGATGCAACCAGCAAGGCCATCGATCGCGCCATGGGCGCGCTTGTCGGCGGAGCGCTGGGAGACGCGCTCGGCATGCCGACGCAGCTTTTGTCGCCGGCTCGCATTGCCGAACTCTACGGCCATGTAGAGGATTTCATCGAGCCTTTCGCCGATCATCCGGTGTCGAAGGGCCTGGCCGCCGGAACCATCACCGACGATACCGAACAGGCGCTGCTGCTCGGCCGCATCCTGGTCGAATCCGGCGACCGTTTGGACCACGCGCGCTGGGTCAATGCGCTGCTCGACTGGGAGCGCGAGGTCAAGGCGCGCGGCAGCTATGATCTTTTGGGGCCGTCGACCAAGCGTGCCATCGATGCCATCAACAATGGCGTACCGGCCGAGGAAGCGGGACGCAGCGGCGACACCAATGGCGCGGCCATGCGTATCGCGCCTGTCGGCATCATGATGCCGCTTGAACCGTTGGAGACGTTCGTCGGCAAGGTGGCGGAGACTTGCCGGGCGACGCACAACACCTCGATCGCCATAGCCTCGGCCGCAGCCGTCGCAGCGGCCGTCAGCCGCGGCGTCGCCGGCGGCGGTTGGCGCGATGCTTCGGCCAGCGCGGTCGCGGCGGCGAGGCGAGGGGCGACGCTCGGACATTGGG
>NZ_RZOM01000731.1:0-3200 GCF_003999175.1 Mesorhizobium sp. M7A.F.Ca.ET.027.03.2.1
ATTATCGCCAGGGGTTCGAAACCTTTATCGGGCCTTCCGCGTTGAAGGACCAAAGGGAGAACGCAGATGTCGATCCACTTCACCGTCTCCGACCTGACAAGAAACCTGTTTCACTCGCTGGGGCTGGACCAGCGCGCGCCAAGGCCACTCAATCCCGAGCAAAGCCTGTTGCTGGAATGCTATCTGGCCGGCCAGGTTCCTGAATCAGCCTGGAGCGACTACGTCTTCGAGACGCCCGATCTTGCCCGGCATGCCGAGGCAAGGCGCAGTCACCACTGAGCCTGCTGCGGGCGCCTACTTTGGAGAAGCGAATTGCAATGTGAACACGTTGCCGGCGATCCCTTGCGCCAGCTTCGGTGAAAAGGTCAGGGGCAGGCAATCCTGCAGGGCATCTGTCGCGGCATCGACAAACGTTTTTTTCGCCTTAGCATCGCCATTCACCTTGATGGCCGTCGGCCTCGGCGGGCCGATCAGCGTACCATCCCGCTTGAAGCTGAAGCTCAAGGTGACGCTGGCGGTCCCGGCGTCCGCCGGCGGTGTCCAGCATGCCTGGATCGCTGCCCCGACATCCCTCCATCGTGTTGAGTTCGGCTGCACTCGAAGCATGGACAGCGGCCGCCAGCATTACGCCCGCAACCGCAATCCGTCTCGCAACGCTTTTCATCGCCAGCCCTCGTCTCATGCCTGACCGACAATCCATGCCGGACTGCCGAGATGGATGGTAGGGCCAACGCCGGCAATGACAATATCTCTCGAAAAAAGTTGACGCCAAAAAAGCGACACTGGACGAGGCCTGCGTGCCAGATCGCACTTGGCGATGGCGTGCAAAAGCAAAAAGGTCGGCATTGCGCCGACCTTTCCTATCGCTACGACGTTCTGCGCCAGTACATCCGTGGTCGCGGGCCGAAAGCGAATTGCCTGCAGTAGACAGGGCTTTGGTTAACGTATCCTTAACCTCAGGCCTTGGCCTGCGACTTCACATGGGCGATGTAGCCGCGCACATCGCCGGCCGGCTCGCTATAAGCCTTGCCGAGCGTCTTCTCGATCGCCGCCACATAGTCCTTCGCCCACTTGGGCAAGGCATAGTCGACGACGGCCAGGAATTCGAGCGTCGCCGCCAAGCGGATATCGGCGATCGAAGGATGCTTGCCGCCGATGAACGGCTTGCCGTCCCTGAAGAAGCTGTGAAACACTTCGAGCGGCTCGGCGATCGCCGCCATCGCCGCCTTCTGGGCCTCCGACTTCCTGTCGGGGTGCGCGTCGCTGTGGCCGACCTCGCCGGCATATTGTGGGAAGCCGAGCGCCGGGTAGGTGGCGCGTGCCACATAGGGGTAGAGCGTGCCGATCAGGTAGAACATGGCACTGTCGACCATCGCCCGCTTGGCCGGCGCCTTCGGATAGAATTTCTCCAGCCCGTGCTTGTTGGCGAGATACTGCATGATGGCGCAACTTTCCCACAGCACGCCTCTGGGGAGGCCCTTGTCCTCGATCATCGGTGTCAAATGGGCGGGATTTCGCGCCATGAACTCCGGCGAACGGGTGTGGCCCCAGGCATCGGTCTCGGCATGGTCGAAACCGGCCGCGCGCGCAAACACCCGCACGGTCATGTTGTTGACGCTGGGCTTCAGCATGCTGAGCTTCAACGCCGGCTTCTTGGCCGGCTTGGCCTTGGGCGCGGCTTTTGCCGTCGCCTTCACCGCAGGCTTGGCGGCCGCCTTGGCTTTTGGCTTTGCCGCAGCTTTCGCCGCGGATTTCCCGGCAGTCTTCGTCGCTGTCTTGGCCATCTTGTTCCTCCCTCTGGTCTGTTCAGTATGGGTTCTTCGGCGCCCGATCGTCCGACAAGGTGGCGCGGGAACGTTCGACGAGCGCCTGGATCGCATCGGCGAGATGCACTTCGGCGATGTTGTAGTCGCCGCGCGCGACCCGCAGCCTGTGCGCTTCCATCAGCACATCGGCGTGGGTGAAGCCCGCTGGCGGTTCGAAGCGGTAGGACGCCAGTTCGATCAGCAGGCCGAGCGGATCCTCGAAATAGATCGAATCCATGAAACCGCGATCCTTGACGCCGCTGTGCTTGATGCCGCGCTCGTCAAGACGGGAGACCGCCTGCAGGAAGGTGACGCGCGACACCGAAAAGGCGATGTGGTGGACACAGCCCGGATCGGTCGGCGTGCGCCGCTTCTCCGGTGTGCGGCTCTCGTCGGTGAAGATGGTGATCAGCCGGCCGTCGCCGGGATCGAAATAGAGATGGCTTTCCCTCGGCTTGTCGAGGTTGGGCTGTTCGAAGATGAACGGCATGCCGAGCACGCCTTCCCAGAAATCGATAGAGGTCTGGCGCCCGGCGCCGACCAGCGTGATGTGATGAACGCCCTGCGACTGCAGCTTCTGCATTGGCATTCCTCCCCACGGCATCAACTGGTCGGCGAATCTGCCCGGCACCCGGCGTTCTGCGCGCCACTGGAGCCGTACCTCAGGATCCGTGACGTGATGCTAATGCAAACAGCATCGATGCGCCAGAAGCGACAAGGATCGGAGGACTAGCGAAGACGGAGAGAGTGGTACGCCCAAGGGGAGCCGAACCCTGCTCCCGTCGCAGTGGGCTACGGCCTCATTTCGTGGACAGCGAAGGCGTGGTTGATCTCTCATAAAATAGTGTGGCCTCTAGCCCAAATGGGGCATGCCGATGCGCGATCTTTCCCATACTTGTCTGGCCTCCGATCTCGCTGCCACTGGAGGTCTCACATGGCCGGCAAGTCACGTATCTTTCTTTCTATCCCAGCATTCTTCTTGATGTTCACCCCGCATGCCTATGCGGATAGGTCCGACCCCGTTTTTGGCGATACGCGCTGCCAGGCTATTCTCTCAGGCGAGGGTGGCTGGATGACCAATCGGGAGATCGATATCTGCAGTGGGCGCGATCCTGGGCCGCTGCGAAAGCCGATCAAGCCTGCACAGACCAGCGATGTGGAACTGCCGACCCTCAAAGGGACGAAAAAAGGTCCAACCGGTTCGGTGAATGACGTTCCAAGAAAGCCCGGTACATTCACGACGCCAACAAAGAAGCGGCCGCCGAAAAAAGGCAACGGCAGCGGCAAGGGCGTCCGATAGGCCGTGCAGCGGGTTCGCGTGGCGGAACATTGCAACGCGGGCCTGTACCGACTTACGAGCCGCTGCTGTTGACCGTAGTGCCGACGTTCGTGAAG
>NZ_RZOM01000732.1:0-3190 GCF_003999175.1 Mesorhizobium sp. M7A.F.Ca.ET.027.03.2.1
GAATCGGGCGTGGTCCACATCGTCGCCGAGAGGATCGAGGATCTGACGCCTTGGCTGACCGTGCTTCTGGAGAAGGTCAGCGAGGCCGCACCAGCGGTTCCTCCGAGAGACCTCGCCAAGGAGCGTTCGGATCGCTCCAGCCCCGCCAAACAAAGCGCACCGATCCGTCAGGATCTCGCAACGCTGTCGGAAGAAGCGGAAAGCGTCATGCCCAAGGGGCGGAATTTTCAGTAGGTAAGGCCATGCCAAGGGCGGAACGAAAGCGGACGTCGGCGATCCTTCGCGCTCCCCGCTGTCCCGCCAGCCTTCGGCAAATTGGCGGGTATAAGAAACGTGCCCCTCAGCCCGACCCACCCAAGCGCGGCGGCGGGGCGAGCACGTCCTCCACCGAAAGCGTCCGCGCCTCGGAGGGCAGCATGATCGGGATGCCATCACGCACCGGATAGGCAATCTTGGCGACCCTGGAAATCAGTTCGCCGCGCTCTGGATCCCAAGCCAGCGGCCCCTTGGTCAGCGGGCAGGCCAAGAGTTCCAGCAGCTTGGGGTCGACCTTCCTCCCGTCACGTCCATCCGCCGCCATAAGATTCTCCTCCCAGCCAGTTGCGGGCCTAAGATGTGCCGAGATTCAGGTCAGGCCCAGTCGAAAATGGCTGATACCGAGAACCGGAGCGGAGCGTACTTTTCGTACGCAAGCACCGGAAGCGCAGGAAGCCACCATTTGCAGGCCAGGTCTCACCTGGATATCGACACATCTTACTGCAAACTCGAGCCAAAATCCTCATTCTCGCGCGCCAGCGCCATTTCGGTGATGGCGATCAGCGTCTCCGCCCGGGTCTTCAGGTCGGCTGCTTCGAGCAGCGCCTGTTTCTCGGCCGGCCCGTAGGGCGCCATCATCGACAGCGCATTGACCAGCATGGCATTTTCGGCGCGGCTGACGCTTTCCCAGTCGGCCTCCAGATCGTTGGCCTGCAGATAGGCGCGAAACGCCTTGAGCAGCGATGGCCGGTCGATCTCGTTGTCCGCCTGATCCTCGTCGAGATCGGCAAGGAAAGGCGCGGGCTTGCACTGGCGAAACGGCGTCTTGACCGTCAATTCGTGGGCGATGCGGAACCGGCACACGCCCTGCAGCGAAATCAGGTAGCGGCCGTCGCCGCTTTCGGAGAAGGCGATGATGCGCCCGGCGCAACCGACATTGCAGAGCTCCGGCTCGCCATCGCCGCGCAAGGCGCCATCGAGACTGGGCTGGATGACGCCGATGAGCCGCGAGCCGGCAATCGCCTCGTCCACCATCTGCAGATAGCGCGGCTCGAAGATGTTGAGCGGCATGCGGCCTCCCGGCAGCAAAAGCGCACCCTCGAGCGGAAAGATCGGGATCGTCGACGGCAAATCCTTGGCGAGCCGGTAATGCGCGTTTCCCGCTTGCACCATATTCCTCCGATCGCTTCACCAGAAGCGCGTCATACCAGCTAATCTGGCGCAGTCGTCGCCGACGCCAAGCCCGTGCGGCAAAACAACCGGCAGCCGGCTCAGGAGAACAGCAGCGCCGACAATTTGCGGCGCGCCGCCAGCGTCGCCTCGTCGGTCATGCCCCAGGCCTCGAACAGCTGCAGCAATTGCGTCCTGGCGCCGTCCTCGTTCCAGGCCCGGTCGGCCTTGATGATGGCCAGCAGATTGTCTGCGGCCGCGGTGCGGTCGCCATTGGCGTTCTGGATCATGGCCAGATCGAAGCGCGCCTGGTGATCCCCAGGATTTTCCGCCAGCCGGCGCTCGAACTCGGCTGGATTACCGAGAGCCGCCGCCTGCGCCGCAACCGCCATCCTGGCGCGCAGGGCTGCCAGCGGCGGCGCACCCTTCTTGGCCTCCGGGGCTGTTGCCAAAAGCGCCTCGGCGCCTTCCGTGTCGCCGGCGTCGAACAACAGTTCCCCCAGTCCGGCGATCGCCTCGATCGTCTCCGGCGCCTGCGCCAGGATAGCGTCATAAATGTCGGCCGCGGTCTGCATGTCGCCGGCGGCGCGCGCCTCAATGGCCGCGGCCAGGGCTTCGGCCACTGGCGGCGCGCCATTGCCCTTGCCGCCGACCTTGGTGATGAATTCGTTGATCTGGCTCTCCGGGATGGCGCCCATGAAGCCATCGACCGGCTGGCCGTCCTTGAAGGCGATGACCGCCGGGATAGACTGGATGCCGAGCTGGCCGGCGATCGAGGGATGGTCGTCGATGTTCATCTTCACCAGCTTGACCCTGCCGCCGGCGGCCTTGACCGCCTTCTCCAACTGCGGCGTCAACTGCTTGCAAGGCCCGCACCAGGGCGCCCAGAAATCGACCAGCACCGGCTGGCGGCGCGATTCCTGGATGACATCGGCGGCAAAGGCAGCCGTCGTCGTGTCCTTGATCACATCGGCGGGAGCGGCGGGCGCATCGCCAAGCGCGACTTTCGCCGGCGCCGGCGCGGCTCCACCATACTGTACCGAGGTGGTGTACTGGCCGCCATTGCCGCCAAAGGAGCCGCCGAACGGATTGTTGTCGCTCATCTCTCTACCCTTCCGTGGCGCCGCCGGCCGGCGGCCAGGCGCCCTATGCTTCAGACCATCTGACTCAAGCCATCCATGTGGCGATCACATGGAGACTTTCAAGATAGCAGCATCGTGCCCGGTTGCCTCGACGAATCTGATCAGGTCGCGCGCCGCGATCGATGTCGTCGCCTCATTGGTCAGCGGATGCCCATTGATCACCGCATGCTCCATCAAATCCTTGTCGAGCACGAGTTTGACCCTGTTTGCCGTGTCGTTGATGACGCCAAAGACCGTGACGGCGCCCGGTGTGACGCCGAGCAGCTCCATCAGCATCTCCGGCTTGCCGAAGGAAACCCGGCTGGCGGCGCCGATCACCTGGTGGATCTGCTTCAGGTCGACGACCGCGTCCTCGCCGACGGTGACCAGGAAGAAATTGTCCTTCTTGTCCTTCAGGAACAGGTTTTTCGTGTGCCCGCCGGCGATCTCGCCGCGCAGTGCCTGCGAATCGGCGACGGTATAGAGCGGCGGGTGGCGCTTCGTCGACGTGGCAATGCCGAGTTCGGCAAGAAAGGCCATCAAATCGGCTTCGGTCTTCGGCATCGGTTTCGTCCCGTTTCTCAAGCCAGCCGTTTACGGCCAATGGGGCAGCCGACACAAGACCGTCATGCGACGTCATGGTG
>NZ_RZOM01000733.1:0-3187 GCF_003999175.1 Mesorhizobium sp. M7A.F.Ca.ET.027.03.2.1
GAAATGAGCGAGGCTGATCGGCTGACGATCGCGGCCGGTCCGGCCGATGGAATCAGCCTGATGCGGCGCGCGGGCGAAGCGGTCGCGACCGAGGTGCTCAAGCGCTATCCCTCGGCAAAGCACATCCATGTGCTCTGCGGGCCCGGCAACAATGGCGGCGATGGCTATGTCGTCGCACGCCTCCTGGCCGGCAGCGGCGTCGGCACAACGATCTGGTCATCCGGAGCGCCGAGGCCGGAAAGCGATGCGGCGCTCGCCGCCGCGGAATCCCTGGTCAAGTCCCGGCCGCTGTCTGATTTCGACGCCGAGTTCGGCTCGATCGTGATCGACGGGCTCTATGGGGCAGGGCTGTCCAAGCCGCTGTCCGGCGATGCCGCGAAAGCCGTCGATACCGTGACAGCCCTGCGCCTGCCCGTGGTCGCGATCGACCTGCCGTCGGGCGTCTCGGGAGCCAGCGGCGAAATATTGAGCAGGGCGTTTCGCGCCGAGGTCACCGTCACCTTCGCGCGGAAAAAGCCCGGCCACTTGCTGCTGCCGGGGCGCGGGCAATGCGGTGAAATCGTGCTCGCCGATATCGGCATCGATGACGGCATCATCGCCCAGCTCGCTGTCTCAACCTTCGAAAATATGCCGGACCTGTGGTTGCGGGAATTTCCGGTGCCGGCGGTTGACGCGCATAAATACAAGCGCGGCCATGTCGGCGTCTTTTCCGGCGGTCCCAGTGCTACCGGCGCGGCGCGGCTGTCGGCGATGGCCGCCGCGAGAAGCGGGGCAGGGGCGGTCACCGTGCTATCGCCTGGCAATGCCATGCAGGTGAACGCGACACACCTCACCTCGATCATGCTGCGAGAGGCGGGGTCACTCGAGGAGGTGCAGGAATTTCTGACGGCGCGCCATCCCGAGGCGCTGGTGTTTGGACCGGGACTCGGGCCAAAGCCCAAGGTCGGCGATTTCGCCCTGCAACTGATCAAGACCTTGGCGGAGGGTGCACGCGCATCGCAAACTGCAAACCACGGAGGAGCGATCGTGCTTGATGCCGATGCCATCACCTCTCTGGCCCATCAGCCGCAGGCGCTGTTCGAAGCCGCCCGTCAGCCAAACGCTCCAGCGTTGGTCATCACGCCGCACGAGGGTGAATTCGGCCGCTTGTTCCCAGGTATCGCCGGGGACAAAACCATGTCGAAATTGGACAAGGCGCGAGCGGCTGCCGCGCGGGCCAACGCAATGATCGTCTACAAGGGCGCCGACACGGTCGTAGCTGCGCCTGATGGCAAGGCAGCCATCAATTCCAATGGTGCGCCGTGGCTGGCCACAGCCGGGTCAGGCGACGTGCTGTCGGGCATCATCGCCGGTCTGCTCGCACAAGGCATGCCGCCCTTCGAGGGCACCTGCGCGGCGGTGTGGCTACACGCTGAAGCCGGCAGCCGGTTCGGACCCGGCCTGATCGCCGAGGATCTGCCGCTGGCGCTGCTGCCGGTGTTGCGTGAACTCTTCGACGCGCGCACGGCTGTTCTATGAAACGCGCCCTGGCTCCGTTGCTTGCCACCCTCATCGCTGTCTTCATGGCGTCGACGGCGCGCGCCGAAGGCCCTGTAACCGTCGTCGACAATCCGGCGGTGCTCGCCGCGCTCGATGCCGGGGGTTTCGGCTTCGCCGATGTTTTGGGGGTTGACGGCGAGGACGGTCTAAAGACGCTCTACGGCGAGGCGCCCGCCTATCACGCCATCGTCGACATCGTTGCCTCCGATGTTGCAGCGCTCCGCGCCGAGATGAAGGATGGCGGGCGGCCGCTCCACGAGGTGACAGACGGCAATGTCGGCCGCATCATGGATATGCGCTGGCTGAAGACCGATGCCGCGCGCTTCCGGCTGGTCGGCGTCGTCAACCGGCTCGACCGTCGCGATTTCACGCTGCTGCAAGGCGACAGGAGCTGCGGCGAGGTGCGCTTCATCTACCGCCTGGCCTACAGTTTTCGCAAGAACGGCAAGCTGCAGGCATCGCGCCTGCCGTTCAATTTCAATGCCGTCTACAGCGCCGCTCCCGATGCCGATGGCGGCTGCGTCGGCACTGCCGGACGCTGGGCGCCACAGCTTGACGAGAGCGTCGATGCCGGCTGGCTGACCGGCGGGCCGCTGGAGAAGGCCGGGCTGACCTTCAAGCAGCTGGAGCTCAACGCGCAGGTGGTGCGCTTCCCGTCCGGCCAGGAAACCGAGTTCGGCGGGCAGGCGGCCTATCTCATGCGGGTATTCGGCATCGATGGCGCTGCTATCAGCGAGAAGCCGCTGGAGAACACGCCCGACACCGCACGGCTCTCGCAGGACGCGGCGCTGAAAGCACGGCTTGCCGCCTATGTCGGCGCCAATTTGCCGGCGGTTGACGAAGGCGTCTATGAAATCCCCGACGAGTTCCTGGCCAGAAAGATCATATCATGGTCGACCTTCGGCAGCGCGCGGCAAGCCAATCATCCGTTTACGCAATTATTCCAGCCCAAGGAATTCGCATCGCTCGATTATTCCGCGTTGAAACTGCTGCGCACGCCGGAAGCGCTGGTCGAGCGGCTGGACAATGGCGCCTGCCAGGGTTGCCATCAGGCCGGTTCGACCGCCGGTTTCCATTTCATCGGGCTAGACGACAAGACAACATCGCCGCTGAACCGCATCGAGGTCGGGATTTCGCCGCATCTTCATGCCGAGATCCCGCGGCGCCAGGCGTGGCTCGCCGCCACGGCCGAAGGCAAGCAGCCGAACCGCTTCCGTCCGCTCTCCTTTGCGCCGCCGGCGGTCTGGACGAACGCCGACGCGGTCGACTATGCGCCGGCCGAGATGGCCATGCCGTGCCTGATGCCGGAAGATGCGACCCGCTTCGGCGCGACCTGGCAATGCGACGGCGGCACCGTCTGCACGCCGCTGGCCACCGCTTCAGGCGTGCACACGAAACTGGCGCAATGCCTGCTGCCCAAGGACAGCGAAAAAATGTTTTCCGGCCACCCCTGCCTGACCGGCTCGATCGCCAGCAACGCGGCGCAGCCTTTCAACGACCGCTATAGCAAATCGGGCCAATTCGCGGCCTTCGCCCCGGACATTTCCCGTACCGCCTACACCTGCCGTCCGCCGAAGATCGGCGTGCCTGGCGGCATCGCCTATCGCGGCTGCGACGACAAGGACCGCGACTTCGCGGCCTTCAAGGC
>NZ_RZOM01000734.1:0-3186 GCF_003999175.1 Mesorhizobium sp. M7A.F.Ca.ET.027.03.2.1
CCTCGGCCTGCCCTCGGCCGAGTTCGACCGGCACATCGCCTATGACATCGGCGTCGAGGCGGTGACGCGCGAACTGGCTGCCCTGCTCGGCGTGCCGGCGGTGCTCGCCAATTTTTCGCGACTGCTGATCGATCCCAATCGCGGCGAAGACGATCCGACGCTCATTCGCCAGCTTTATGACGGCACTGTCGTACCTGGGAATTACCCCATCACTGCCGAGGAGCGCGAGAGGCGGCTCGACGGGTTCTATCGGCCCTATCACGACGCTGTCGGCGCCATGATCGCATCGGTCGCACAGGCTTCCGCCCAGACGCCCTTCATCTTTTCGGTGCATTCCTTCACCCCGGCCATGCAAGGAATCCAGCGTCCTTGGCACGTCGGCATCCTGTGGGATCTCGACGACCGCGTGGCGCGGCCGTTGATAGACATGCTGGCGCAGGACAAGAACCTCGTCGTCGGCGACAACGAACCCTATGACGGCGCACTGCGCGGCGACACCATGTACAAGCATGCCATCGTCAACGGCTTCGCCCATGCGCTGATCGAGATCCGACAGGATCTGATATCGGACCAGAAGGGCGCGCTCGCCTGGGCCGAACGGTTGGCGCCGATCGTTGACGCGATCGACCGCCGTCCCGATATACATGTGGTGAAGATGTTCGGCTCGCGCACCGGGCCGCTATGACGGAGGTTTCGATGACCGAACTCAGCGACGAGCAGCAACGCGACTTCGAAGCGGCCGCCTTCCGCCGGCTGGTCGAGCATCTGCGCGAGCGCAACGATGTGCAGAACATCGACCTGATGAATCTCGCCGGCTTCTGCCGCAACTGCCTGTCGAACTGGTATCGCGAGGCAGCCAATGCCGAGGGCGTCGATCTCACCAAGGATCAGTCGCGCGAGATCGTCTACGGCATGCCTTATGGGGAATGGCAGGCGCTGAACCAGACCGAGGCCTCCGACGCCAAGAAGGCCGAATTCGAGGCAAGGCGCCCCCAGGACCATTGACGCCGTCGCCCCAGCGATCCCTTAAGGCTATGTTTGGCCCAGAATGCTTCCCGAAAGAGCCTTGACTGAAAATTGAATCGATCTAATTTGCCGCGCGAAGCCATTTTCAGCGGGATTCGCCTCATGAACGCGTCAATTGCCAAGCTGACTGCCATTCGCGGACGATGGGCGCTCGCGGCCATTTTTCTCGCCAACGGCTTCCTGACGGGCAGCTGGGCGCCGCAGATCCCGGTGTTCCTGACCCGGCTGGAGATTTCGAAGTTCACGCTCGGCCTGCTGATACTCTTATTCGGCGTCGGTGCCGTCGTCGCGATGACCTGGTGCGGCCATTTGATTTCCAGACATGGCTCGCGCACCGTACTGCGCTGGTTCGCCCTGTGCGGCAGCCTCGGCCTGATGGTCGTGGCGCTGGCGCCCAACGTACCGCTGGCGGCCGTGGCCATGATCATCTTCGGCGGCTCGATCGGTGGCATGGACGTTGCCATGAATGCCAATGCCGTGGTGGTCGAACGGCGGCTCTCCCGCGCCGTCATGTCGTCCTCGCACGGCTTCTGGAGTCTCGGCGGCTTCGCCGGCGGCGGCCTCGGCGGCTTTGCCATCCAGCACTACGGCCACCTCGCCCACGCGGCGGCGGTAACGGTGTTTGCCTTCGCGGTGATCGCGGTGGCCGTTCGCCATCTCCTCACCGAAGACAGCCCGCAGGCAGCCGAGCACCACAAATTCGCACTGCCGGCAAACCCGCTGGTTTATCTGATCGGACTGATGGCGCTGCTGGCGATGATCTCCGAAGGCGCGGTGCTCGACTGGGCAGCCCTGTATCTGCGCCAGGAGCTCGGCGCCGATCTTGCCGTTGCCGGCCTCGCCTACGCCGGATTTTCGGGCGTCATGGCGATTACGCGGTTCTTCGGCGACGGCATACGCAATCGCTTCGGCGCGGTGACGACGCTGCGCGTGTCGGCCCTGGTAGCAGCGGTCGGCATGCTGGTGGCTGGCCTGGCGCCCTCGCCCTGGCTCGCCATTGCAGCCTTTGCCTTTTGCGGCTTCGGCATCGCCAATATGGTGCCGATCATCTTTTCGGCCGGCGGCAACCAGGAAGGCATGTCTTCTGGCACCGGCATGAGCGTGGTCACCACTATCGGATACTGCGGCATACTGGTGGCGCCGTCGGCGATCGGCTTCGTTGCCGAGCATTCCAGCTTCGGCCCGATCTTCATCACCATGTCGGGACTGCTGATCATCGTGTTGCTGATGGCCGGGCTCGCTCACCGCGCCGAATTCGCGCCAGCACCCGCCGAATAGCGTTTCAGCTCCTCGTGGAGGAAATCCACCACACGGCGGATGCGCACGCTGGTACGCACATCGCGATGCATCGCCAGCCACACCGGCAGAACCGGCAGCGGCAGGTCAGGCAGCACCTTCTCAATCAAAGGATCCCTGTCGGCCAGCGGCTCCTGGCCGAGGCCAATGCCGTTTCCCGCCCGCACCGCTTCCCACAAAACGATCTGGTTGTCGGCCCTGAAGCGGAAGCTGCTCCGGGTGACGGGGATGCCATGCTGGGTAAAGCCCCTGATGATCTCGTCGCCGCGATCGAAGCCGACCAGATCGTGGTCGACAAGATCGGCAGGCTTCAGCGGACGGCCGCGCCTGTCGAGATAGGATTTGGCCGCGCAGGCGCAGAGCTCGATATCGCAGACCTTGCGTGCCGACAGCTCGTTCTGCGCCGGCTTGACCATGCGGATGGCGATGTCGGCATCCCGACGCAGCAGGTTCTCGACCTGGTTCGAAGCAACGATCTCGACCTCGATGCCGGGCTCCTCGATCCCCAGCCGCATCGTCATCTCAGGCAGGACATAGGCCGCCACCACCTCGCTGGCGGCGATGCGCACCGTGCCTTCGATGGCCTCGACCGAACCCAGCGCCAGCAGTGAGAAGGCGCTTGCCTGCTCGCTGACCGCCTTGCCGCGTTCGAACAGCGTGCTGCCGGCCTCCGTTAGTTCGTAGCCGTGCCGTCCTCGACGGAACAGTGTGACGCCGAGTGCCCGTTCCAACTCGCCGATGTGACGGCCAAGCGTCGGCTGGCTTGCCGAAAGCTTTCGCGCGGCGGCCGACAGGCTGCCGGATTCCGCCACGGCGACAAAGCTCTTGATCAGGTTCCAGTCAATTTCGGTCATTCATTTATGA
>NZ_RZOM01000735.1:0-3182 GCF_003999175.1 Mesorhizobium sp. M7A.F.Ca.ET.027.03.2.1
ATCGAAACCGGGTCTGGCCAGTCGATGCGACTGGCAGAATGCGCGACCGGCGGGCTCTCCTTCGAAAGCCCGCCGGTCAATTCGTCAACGGCGCAGACCGAGCTTCTCGATCAACGTCTGGTAGCGCGCGTCGTCCTTGCGCTTGAGATAATCAAGCAGGCTGCGGCGCTGAGAGACGAGAGCAAGCAGACCACGGCGGGAATGGTTATCCTTCTTGTGGTCCTTGAAATGGTCGGTCAGGTTCTTGATGCGCTCGGAAAGGATGGCCACCTGGACTTCCGGAGACCCGGTATCGCCCTTGGCGGTTGCGAATTCACCCATCAATTCCTGTTTGCGCTCGGCAGTAATCGACATCGTGTTTTTCCTTATCTGTTTGAGGAAACGGGTCGCCCTCAGCCGGGATGTCGTCCAGCAGGGGCCGGTGCAAGCAAAGCGTCACAGCGCTATGCTGCGGCGCATATAGTGCAATTCCCCGGAAAACACCAGCCCAATTCACCAGCCGGCTTTTCAGGCCCAAAATGGCAGGTTTATCCTTGTCAAAGCCATTTCTTCCATTTGAAGAAGGCGATCAGCCCGAACGCGACAAGCGCCATGAACAGCAGCGACAAGGGATAGCCATAATAGGCCTTCAGTTCCGGCATGTTCCAGGGCGAAGACTCCGGGTCGAAATTCATGCCCCAGATGCCGACCAGGAAGGTGAGCGGCATGAAGATGACCGATACGATGGTGAGATAGCTGATGACGTCGTTGGTGCGCGCCTGGCTCAGCGACAGGTGCATCTCGATCAGGCCGGTCAGCATGTCGCGCTGGGTTTCGACCAGTTCGATCAGCCGCAGCGCATGGTCGAGCGTGTCGTTGAGGAAGATCTTGGTCTCGGCCTTCACGTAGGGCACGTCGTTGCGGATCAGCGTCGCCAGCGCATCGCGCATCGGCCAAAGCACGCCTTTCAGCACGTTGGCGTCGCGCCGCAATTCATGCAGTTGCCGCATCTGATGCTTGTGCGGCGAATGCAGCATCTCGTCCTCGATGCTGTCGACCGTGTCGCCGGCGGCCTCGATCGGCGGAAAGTAGCTGTCGACGATGGCGTCGATCAGCGCATAGGCGAGGTAATCGGCACCGCGGGCGCGCAGCCGGTTGGGCGCCGAACTTTCGATGCGCTTGCGCACCGGATCGAACGGATCGCCTTCCCGCTCCTGGAAGGTGACGACGAAGTTGCTGCCGAAGAAGACGGCGATCTGCTCATAGCGATGCGAGGTGACGTCGTCGATCATCCTGACGACGACGAAGGCATGGTCCTCGAAGAAGTCGACCTTCGGCCGCTGGCCGGTGTTGACGACGTCCTCCAGCGCCAGCGGATGCAGGCTGAAAATGCGGCCGATCTCCTCGATCAGCGGGATGTTGGCGAGGCCGGTGCAGTCGAGCCAGAGGACCGGCCATTTGTCGCAATGGGTGTTGAGGTCGTCGATGCTGGCATTTTCGATGGTCTTGAATTTTTCGGGCGAGATCAGCGTCAGCCTGAGTTCGCTGCGACGCGCCGAGGGGTCGGCGATCAGCGTGCCCGGCGACGCACCGACTGGCGGCCGCCGCGTCTTCACCGGCGCACGCGTCTTCACGGTCTCAGTCTTTGCCATATGCCCCTCGTGCGAGTCCTCGCCTTGACATTAGACGACAGGAGTCACCCGGCAAAGACCCGCTTGGGCTTGAACATGCCTTGCTCGATGGCACCGATGGCGACCAGCTTGCCGCGCGCCGTGGCGCAGGCTTCCTCGGCTTCCACCGGTGCATCGCGGCCGCGGATGATGACTGGGTTGCCAAGGCGGATCTTGGTCGCCGCATCGTCGCTGATGGCGATCTGCGGCAGGCAATCGAGGGCAGCCGATGTGTCGACCAGGAGCGCATCGATGGCATCGAAGTCGATTGGCACTTTCACCTTGTCGGCAGCCTCTGCCGTGTCGGCGGCTACCGTAGCGTCGGCGATATCAGTCGCGTCCGCGTTTCCCTCCACCACGCCGAAACGGGCAGCTTCCAACTCGGCGATGGTAACGAAGTCCTCCGAGGTGAACGGTTCGACCTCGACCCGGCGCAATTCGCTGATATGGCCGAAACAGCCCATGTCGCGGCCCATGTCGCGGGCCAGCGAGCGCACATAGGTGCCCTTGCCGCATTCGACCTCGAAAACAGTGTGGTCGGCGCCATGCTCGACAACGTCCAGACGGCCGATCTCGATCTCTCGCGCGGGTATGTCGACCGTCGCACCGTCGCGGGCCAGATCATAGGCGCGCTCGCCGGCGATCTTGATGGCCGAGAATTGCGGCGGCGTCTGCATGATGACGCCGGTGTATTTCGGCAGCAGGGCGAGCACCTCGGCTTCCGACGGACGCAGATCGGACTCCTTCGTCACCGGACCTTCGAGGTCATCGGTGGAGCGCTCCTGCCCCCATGCGACGGTGAAGCGATAGATCTTGGCGCCGTCCTGCACGTAGGGAACGGTCTTGGTGGCCTCGCCAAGCGCGATCGGCAGCATGCCGGACGCCAGCGGGTCGAGCGTGCCGGCATGGCCGGCCTTTTCGGCCTGGAACAGCCATTTGATCTTGGAGACGGCTTCGGTCGAGCCCATGCCGACCGGCTTGTCCAGGATCAGCCAGCCCGAGATCGGCCGGCCCTTCTTCTTGCCGCGGCGCGCCACTATTCGGTGTCCTTGTTGTCGTCTTTGTCCTGGTCCGCGTTTTGCTGGTCCTCAGGACTCAGATCGCGCGCCACTTCCGGCGATTTCAAGAGGTCGTTGATCCTGGCGAAATTGTCGAAGGAGGTGTCGAGCTTGAAGCGAAACTCCGGCATGAATTTCATCTGCCGCAGCGCGCCGGAAACACGGCCACGGATGAATTTCGCATGCTTGTTCAGCGCCTCGACCACCGCATCGGTATCCTTGGCGCCGAGTGGCGAAACGAAAGCGGTAGCGACCTTCAAATCGGGCGACATGCGCACTTCCGAGACCGACACCACGGTGTTCTCGATCAGCGGATCGATGATCTCGCCGCGCTGCAGGGTTTCGGACAGCGCATGGCGCACCTGTTCGGCGACGCGCAGCATGCGCTGGGATGGGCTGGATGTGGTTGGACGGGGCATTTTTCTCTATCCTGAAGCGTGAGGCGCGGGATGGGACCGTGCCGCATGTCTCATAT
>NZ_RZOM01000736.1:0-3182 GCF_003999175.1 Mesorhizobium sp. M7A.F.Ca.ET.027.03.2.1
CGCCGGCTCTGGCAGATCGGGCACCGACTTTGCCGCGCCTGACATGGCAGCGACGATCAGGCTTGCTGTGCGCGCCAGCATATCCTGGAAGGACGCCAGCGCGATGCCGCCATATTCTGTGCCCAGACGCCCGGCCGCGATCGCAACGCCGTTCTCCTCGATGCGGGCAAGTGGCGTGCGGCCGGCGAGGATCGAGGCCAGCAAGGCCGCTTCGCCGCTGGCGCCGTCATAGGTGACGTGCCAGACGCGTGTGCTTTCCAGCCTGACATCGCCGCAGAGGTCGATGACCAGGTCGGGCGAAGCGGGGGACTGCCGATAGGGCGCGAGCGCCGAAAGCGGCACACGCTTGGCCAGTCCATCATGGGCCAGTCCATCATGGGGCAGTCCGTGGATCGCCGTTTCGAGTTGAAACAGGGCTGCGGCGCTGCGCGGAATGCCGCTGCCCGCCGGCCTGACATCGACGGACAGTTCGTCGCCGAGCGCGGCAAGGCGCTCCAGCAGCGTGAGATGAAAGGCGCGGACACAGTCTCCGTCCAGGCGTAGACTTATCTGCATGGTGGAGGCCCGAAAACGCGGTGCCCGGCCTTGCCGGCCAGGCCGGTCCGGTCAAATTGTAACCCCATCTGCATCCGTCTCCGCTCGCCGCGTAACCAACACCTCGATATGTATATTTTTAAGCAAACCGCGTGCCAAAATTCACGTCACCTCTCAACATAATTAACAATGTTTTAACAGTTGGAGGAATAGCTAGGTTAGCGCCGCAACTGACCTTGCCGGCATATGGAGTATTGTCGGAGGCAGCCATGCAATCATCCCTGCCCATGGTTCCTCAGCAACACTCTCCGGATGCGGCACGCGCGGGATCATACGCAGCTTCGACTGTCGAACTGGGCGACCTGAAGCGCATCCTGGTGCGCCGCCGGTTCTGGATCTTCGGCACTGTCGCACTGCTGACGCTGGTCGCCCTTCTCTACGGTCTTTTCACGCCCGCGCTCTACAGCTCGGCGGCGGAAATCCTCATCGATCCGCAGGACCTGCAGGTGGTCACCAACGACGTCAATCCCAGCCGTATCTCACCCGATGGCGGCATCACGCAGGTCGAGAGCCAGGTCAGCGTGGTCCAGTCGACAGGCGTGCTGATGCGGGCGATCGCGGCGACAAACCTGACGCAGGATCCGGAATTCAACGGGCAGGGCTTGCTGTCGCGCCTGCTCGGTTCGGCATCGGCCGAAGGCGACAGGTCGGTGCAGACACTCGACGCGCTGCGCCGGCGCCTGGCGGTCAAGCGGGCCGACAAGGTCCTGGTCCTCGACGTCATCGTCACCGCCAAGAGCGCCGACAAGGCCGCCCTCCTGGCCAACGCCATCGCGCAGGCCTACCTGGTCGATCAGGCGAGCGCGCGCGCGAAAATGGCCAGGGACGCCTCCGAGTCGATCACCGCCCGGCTGGACGAGCAGCGCAAACGCGTCCAGCAGGCCGAGAATGCCGTCGAGGCCTATAAGTCCGCCAACAACATGGTGATGGCGGCAGGGAACCTGGTCAGCGACCAGGAACTGACCGAGATCAACACGCAGCTTGCGGCGGCGCAGAGCCGCACCGCGGCGCTGAAGGCGCAGGTCGACCAGATGCGCCGGCAGAGCGGCACGGCGGACGCAACCTCGGAAGCGATGCGCTCGGCGGTGATCTCGAGCCTGCGGGCACAGGAGGCGACGCTGGTCGACCAGGTCTCGCAGCTCGGCACGGAGCTGGGGCCGCGTCATCCTTCGCTGATCGCAGCCCAGCAGCAGCTGCGCGACACGCGCCAGCTGATCGCGCGCGAGCTCGGCCGCATCGCCACCGCCACCGAGACGGACTACGAGCGGGCGCTGGCCAACCAGCAGGCGCTGGAAGCCAAGGTCGCCGGCATGAAGAGCAAGTCGCTCGACACCGACCAGGCCTCGGTGCGGTTGCGCGAATTGCAGCGCGATCTCGAGGCGCTACGCTCCGTGTACTCGAACTATCTCCAGCGCGCCCAGGAGACGCGCGAGCAGATCAATGTCGACAGCACCAATGCGCGCATCATCTCCAATGCCATGCCCGCGTTGAAGAAAAGCTGGCCGCCTTTGCCGCTGCTGTTGCTGGGCGCGATATTCGGCGGCCTCGGGCTCGGCACCGGTCTGGCGCTGATCGCCGAATATTCCTCGCCGACGGTGCTTTCCAGCGCGCAGATGCAGTCGGCCATCGACGCGCCGGTGCTGGGCGTGGTGCCGGCAAATTCAGGCACTGGGTGGCGCTGGTGGCCTTTCGGCGCAAGTTCGGCCGCCGCCTCCAGCCAGAAGACCGACGCCGTTGTCGGCCTTGCGCTGAGGCGCATGTTCAGTTCGGGCCAGCGTCCGGCGGACTGGCCGCTGGTGCCTTCCATCCTGGTGACATCGTCGCCGGGCGAGGGCGCGCAGCGCAGCCGGGTGGCGCGGCTGCTGGCCAATGCCGCGGCGTCCAGGGGCAGCCGGGTGCTGTTCATCGATGCCAATGCCGGCGGCGGCGACCAGAAGGATCCGCAGCCGGGGATCCTCGATGTGCTGCGCGGCGAGTACGCCTTTGAGGCCGTCAGCCATTACGCCGCCGGCAGCAACGTTGCCGTGCTGGGCAGGGGCCGCTCAAAGGCGGTTTTCCAGGAAGCGCATGGCATCTATTTTGCGCAGCAGATGCTGGCCCGGGCCAGCCGGAGCTTCGAACTCGTCGTCATCGACGGCGGCGCGCTGGCCGACAATCTCAATGCCTCGCCGCTGGTTGCCATGGCCGACGAGATCGTACTCGTCGCCACGCTGAACGCCACCCCGATGCGCGACGTCACGACGACCGCGCAGGCGGTTTCCGTCATGGGGCGGTTGCCGACGGCGGCCTTGCTGGTCGACGAGGCCGCCTGATATGGCTGCCGGTTGGAGCGCAAGCGCTTCGAACCATGGTGCTGCCGCACCCCGCGCCGGCACGTCGCTCGATGCGCTGACGCGCTTCGGACTGATCGCGGCGGTAGCGGTGCTGTTCGGCATCTCGGGCGGCATGCTGTGGCTGGTCGGCTACAATTATGATGGCCTGTTCGGCAACCCGGCGACCAAGATCCACCCGTCCACCTATCTCATCGTCCTCTTGTTTGCCTGGCGCTCCTGTGCGTCAGGCAATCCGGTCGGCTATATCGTCCATCT
>NZ_RZOM01000737.1:0-3174 GCF_003999175.1 Mesorhizobium sp. M7A.F.Ca.ET.027.03.2.1
ATTGTCACCGATGACAGCAAGGATTTCGCCGGGGTAGAGGTCGAAGTCGGCGTTGTCGAGGGCGGTGACGCGGCCGTAGCGCTTGACCAGGCCACGCGCGGTAAGAATGGGTTCCTGGGTCATGGTCATGCCGAAACCTTTCTGATCCATTGGTCGACCGCCACGGCGCCGATGATCAGCACACCGGTGAGCAGCACCTTCCATTGCGGATCGGCGCCCAGCATGTTGAGGCCCATGGAGACGACGCCGACGATCATCGCGCCGAACAGCGTGCCCAGGATCGAGCCGCGTCCGCCGAACAGGGAAATACCGCCGATCACCGTCGCGGTGATCGCCTGGAGATTGTAGTCGGTGACGGCAGCCGACGGCGAGATCGAGCCGTTGCGGCCGATGGAGACCCAGGCAGCGAAAGCGGCGATCAGCCCGGCAAGGGTGTAGACCGTCATCAGCACCTTCTTGGTCTGGATGCCCGACAGCTTCGCCGCCTCCTGATCATCGCCAACGGCGTAGACATGGCGGCCCCATGCCGTGTGATTTAGCACGTACCAGAGGATCATCACGAGCACGACCGTGGCAATGACGCCGAGCGTCAGCACCGCCGTGCCGACCTTGAAGCTGATGGCAAAGAGATGCAGCAGCGGCGCCTGGGTGTCGACATCGGTGTCGCGGATCGTCTCGTTGGCCGAATAGATGAAGTTCGTGGCCATGACGATGTTCCAGGTGCCAAGCGTCACGATGAAGGGCGGCAGCTTCATGTAAGCGACAAGCACCCCGTTAAGCAGCCCGCATGCCGCGCCGGCGGCAAGCCCGATCGCCACGGCGAGCGCGCTCGGCATACCGTAGCTGACGGCGCAATTGCCCATGATCACCGCTGAAATCACCATGATCACGCCAATCGACAGGTCGATGCCCGCGGTCAGGATGACCAGCGTCTGCGCAGCACCCAGAATGCCGATAATGGCGATCTGCTGCAGGATAAGCGTCAGCGTGTAGGACGAAAAGAACCGGCCACCGATGGTGATGCCGAAAACGATGATCGCCAGAACCAGGACGATCAGCGGCACCGCGGCCGGCGTCGAATGCAGGAAATGCTGGATGCGCTTGACGGCCGATTTGTGCTCGTCAAAAGCAGCAACGCTGGTGTCGCTGCTCGAGAGAACCTTCTCGAATTCCTGAGCTTGAGCCATGTTTACTCCCCATAGGCTTCAGCCAAACGCCGACGCCAGTCCACGCCTTTCCGGTCTGCTGCCGGGATTGTTCGCGGTCACGCGAGCCATCGTCCACCCGAAGCGGCCGGGGATCAAGCCCCGACCGCCCAGGTTCGGTAGATGCCTGTCAGACCGGCATCAGCCCCAGCATTTGGCGAGGCCTTCCTTGGTGTCGATGGACTTCACGCCGGTGGCCGGCTTGTCGGTCACCAGGTTGACGCCGGTATCGAAGAAGTCCTTGCCTTCGGTCGGCTTCGGCTTGGTTCCGTCCTTGGCGAAAGCAGCGATCGCCTCGATGCCGAGTGCTGCCATCTGCAACGGATATTGCTGCGACGTCGCGCCGATGACACCTTCGGCCACCGACTTCACGCCGGGGCAGCCGCCGTCGACGGAAACGATCAACACCTGGCTTTCGAGGCCGACAGCCTTGAGCGCCTGATAGGCGCCGACAGCGGCCGGTTCGTTGATGGTGTGGATGACGTTGATGGTGTTGTCCTTCTGCAGAAGGTTCTCCATCGCCTTGCGGCCGCCCTCTTCGTTGCCATTGGTGACGTCGTGGCCGACGATGCGGGGATCGTCCTCATCGCCGATCTTGTTGGGATCCTTCACATCGATGCCGTAGCCCATCATGAAGCCCTGGTCGCGCAGCACGTCGACAGTCGGCTGCGAAGGCGTCAGGTCGAGGAAGCCGATCTTGGCGTCCTTGGCCTTGTCGCCGAGCGTGGCGGCTGCCCAGGAACCGATCAGCTTGCCGGCTTCGAGATTGTCCGTCGCAAAGGTCGCGTCGGCGGCGTCGATCGGATCGAGCGGCGTGTCGAGCGCGATCACCAGCAGGCCGGCATCGCGCGCCTTCTTCACGGTCGGCACGATGCCCTTGGTGTCGGATGCAGTGATCAGGATGCCCTTGGCGCCGTCGGCGATGCAGCTCTCGATCGCCGCGACCTGGCTCTCGCTGTCGCCGTCGATCTTGCCGGCGTAGGTCTTGAGGTCGACGCCGAGTTCCTTGGCCTTCGCCGTGGCGCCTTCCTTCATCTTGACGAAGAAGGGATTGGTGTCGGTCTTGGTGATCAGACAGGCACCGACACCGGCCGCGGATGCGGACGACGCAAACGCCACCAACCCCAGAGCCGCGGCGGCAAACACGGTCGATTTCAACAGTTTTGTATTGGTCACGATTTCCTCCCAGTGGAACCATTCCGATGCCGGCCAACCGGCACCTGCAGCGCATCCAACGAAATTCTCCCAGCGTGGACGCTGCCTCAACAGACACCAGGCCGAAGCTTCTGTCAATAATTAAATCACTCTTATTTATTATTGACAGCCTTGCTTCATTCACCCATTCTGGCCCAAAAGCATTGAGGGGAAACGACGGGAGGAACAGGGTGGAAACCGCCATTGCGAGGCACGGTTCGCCCGAGGTGAATGACAGCCTCATTCACCGCGGCACCAACCAGAGCGGCATGCGCGACCACAATGAGCGGTTGGTGCTCTCGTTGGTGCGCCAGCACGGCAGCCTGGCGAAATCCGACATCGCCCGCATGACCGGGCTTTCGGCGCAGACGGTTTCGGTCATCATGCGCGAGCTGGAGGAAGAAAGCCTTCTGCTGCGCCAGGCGCCGTTGCGCGGCAAGATCGGCCAACCCTCCATCCCGATGGCGCTCAATCCCGAAGGCGCTTTCTTCATCGGTCTCAAGATCGGCCGCCGCAGCGCCGAACTGGTGCTGATCGATTTCCTTGGCCATGTCCGTTCGATGCTGCAGCATTCCTATCGCTACCCGGCGCCGCGCGAGACAGTAGACTTCGTCAGCAACGGCATGCGGCAGATGCGCGGCGAGCTGACGCCTGCACAGGACAAGCGCATCGCCGGGCTCGGCATCGCCATGCCGTTCGAATTGTGGAACTGGGCCGATACCGCCGGCGCCCCGCGCGACGTCATGGACGAATGGCGCCACCGCGACATCAGGGC